>JAQVHG010000339.1 GCA_028696365.1 Methanofollis sp. | reverse complement strand
CCGATCTATCAGGACGGCCCAGAACTGGCTGGCACCCGTGAGGAGGACGTAAGATCCCAGGACGAAGGAGGCGCAGCCTGTGAGCATTCCGAAGGACACGTCTTTCGCGGCAAAGACTAGATACATGAGGAATAGCTGAATGAGAAGGAGGAAGATCATGGTGAGTGGGGGGGGGAGGGTCGATGCTGTGGCGGTTCCAATCGGGGCGCCGGTTTCAGCGTCTCGGACCTCCAGAATGTGCCGCTCGCCGGGAGGCAGATCTGAAATGAGGTAGTAGTCCAGAGTAGAGCCGTTCGCGACTATCATCCCATCCTGATAGATGATGTACGAGCCGTTCCCTGACCAGGAATATTTAATCCAAGTGTCCCCTGTTTCCGCAATAACAGCGTTTGCCGCGTTTGCGGGGAGAGAGATTGAGACTGTGAGGAGACAGACCAAGAAGATAATTTCCCATCGGGTCATCATCTCACCCGCCGGATAAAGACAAATGTTACGCCCAATGCCGCGAGAATAATGGAAGCCAACATCACTATCGTCCATCCGATCTGAAATGGTTGAACCACGGATGCAGATCGATTATAATCTTCATAGTTCTCTGGGGTACAGTTCTCGTCTTGATTTGCCGATACGTGGGACTGCACAAATACTCCCACAGAAAGGAGCATGAATATCCCGAAGAAGCAGGTGATGAGGTTAAACGTTTTCCCCATTAAATATTATTAGTATTATTATGGTAATATAAAGATTACGCCGCGACGTTATAATTATGGTGTTTCGCATTTGCATGTGCAAACAGAAAAAAAAGAGGATCCGTCAACAACTCCCTACCAAAGTAGGGAGCATGACGGTTTTCTCCGCAATAACGGCGTCAAGGGTAAGAAAGGGAGTCATCTATCCCTGCTCCTTTTCGACGAGGACGCAGATCTCGGCGCCCTCGTCGGGGTCTCGCCGATCACTTCGACGGGCCGAAAGATGATGCTCCCCCCTCTCCCTTCCACGGCGATGCTTGAAGGCGTGCCAGTTTGATTCTGGTTCACTGTAGGCGCGTCCATTTTCCCTCCGGGCATTCGAGCATAAGGCGGATCACTGGATACCTCGGGCGAGGGTCGGTCCATTGCACCGGATACACCGGAATAGCAGTACACGCCAAATCGCTATCGCTTCCAAATTTTTCGGGCTCTCCCAATCTACAGAATTTGCATCCCCCGCACAACTTCATCTCTTCTGCATATGGCAAATCGGGTAACGGACGGGTTGGTGCAACCATAATCAGATCCCTCTTGGCTTTACATCTTGGGTGTCCATGGTTACGTTTGGCATTGCTTATTTCACCTCAATTCTGGCTATATAGATGAGGCTGGCAAGGATTACCGCCACCCCTATACCCCCTGAGCCAATGATGAAGAGTTGTAGGGCTCCATCGACAGCCGAGGAGAATCCTTGGACGATGGCGGCGACCGCGCTGATGAGGAGCGTCGCAATGCCAGCAACTATCCCACACAGGCCCACCGCGATGCGGAAAGTGCTTGCCCGGCGGCTTTTGAGGGCTTCGGCCCTGGTTTGATGAGTGTTCACGTCAATCTCCCCTGCCGAATCCACACTTCGCAATCATCTATCTCTCCTGTTTTTTCAATCTCCGGGGATGTTCTCGGTTCCAGACAAACCATCTCTGCCTGCCTGCCACTTGTTTCGAGTGGCACACTTGTCCCGCGCCAACACAGAAATTCTTCACTTGCGTCTCTCTGAAGAATATACCATATTTCGCGGCGATGTGCTCGCAAACCTGTGTCACAGGTATGTCCTTTGTTGTTGTTGCGAATTCGTGGTTGAGATATGTGTTGAGTTCCCGAATCACCTCATTCATTTCAAGAGCCATCTATACCTCCTATTTTTGCTTGGATACTTTAAACCGCTCCATAGGTAACAATCATGCCTATACTGAAAAATAATAAGCTATACTCAAAAATAATAAGATTCCACACATCAAAGCCAACTGTAAGTCAGGTGACCGGTGGCCGCATCTCTGTGCAAGTTCCTCGATCTCCCAACTATGTACGGGTAGATCATAGGAGGGTTTGGTGTTGGAGGACTCATCTGTGGGGTTCATCTTCATCTCCTTGTTTTTGCCTGGATAGTTCTGATTTCACATGATCATGGAGATGGACAAAATGCCGGTCGTCTGCCCATGAGTCAAGGTTCACCCCCGAGTTGACTTTTCGACCGATGTCGCCGTCGATGAGAGGACCCTCGGGCTCATCGTCAACGCACTTGACATACTCTTTGTTGTAGGCGATCAGGTCTCCATATTTGTTGAATAACAAGATCCCCTCTTTGTAGCATCGCTTGAATGCCCGTTCGAGGCTTTTGACGGCTTTTTCCTGTTCGGGGGTGAGCCCAAATTTTTCTTCGAAATCTGCATTCGAGAGATAGTTCTCCAGGTTGGTCCGATCAAATTCTGGAACGGTGCCCGGCAGCATGTTTCTCCTCACCAAATCGTCGATGTCTTTCATCAGTTTCCCTCCTTGTCCACCACAATCTTGCAATTATTGTACTGCCTGGATAGAGCGACCGCGTAATCTCGGGCATCGGGCTCATTGCTGTACTCCC
>JAQVHG010000338.1 GCA_028696365.1 Methanofollis sp. | reverse complement strand
CACATCATACCGAGTTTTATGTGCGGCAATCACCCTGCCCGGAAGGTAAGGGCCCTCAAAGGAAGAAAACAAAGATTCCCATTTATCATCCCATCCCAGGTATTCAAGTGATCTCTGTGATGATTCTGATAAATCTGAAAGATTGCTCATGGGAAGATTTTCATAACGTAGCATTAAGTAGTTTCCCACAACCTGAAAGCGAAGAAAGCATGGTATTGCACACCGTTTAGAGATCAAAAGAGCTCTGTTGAATTCAACATGAAAATGATCCCAGAGATCATCTCTCCGGGTTTGCAGAATGGCTTGAATCCACCAAACGCCTTCCGGACTGATACGCAGATTCCAGACACGCCTCCTGAATAACTGGCCCTCTGCCTTCCATCCCTATCACGATCACGGAGGTCCGGGAAGGCGTGATGATCCAAGGTGCCGCCCTCATTCGTGTTCCCACCTGGTGTCCGGCTCCGGGAGGGGGCGTGGATCCGTTGCACACCCTACAAGCCCACTGAAATTTTCATCCGGTATGTTTGAGGCGTGTTCTCGGCTCATGCCAGATCCAACATGAACCCTCGTTTCAAGCATGCGCGTGTGAAAATTTTCTGAGCAGCGCTTCAATGTGTTGGTGCATCTGGAAGATCCGGTTTCATCGCCGCCCCCCGTTTATCTTCATCCGTGAAGGGGCCGGGGGAGACCCCTGAAAGCGAAAGTTTATGGTTTTTTTTCCGACTTCTTCCGGTCTTCAGGGAATATTTCGTCTTCTCAAACTCACTAACGCCCATTCCCCCCACGAAGAAGATAGGCAAGGGGCGTCAGGCTGATCGGGTTCTGAACATTTCTTCTCGTGGGGAGACCGATCAGAGTTCCCCCAATTTCACACCCCCAGTCATCACATTCCCAAAGCCTTTTCACTGATCAAGAAGAGCCGTACTTTATGGCATTCTCCCTCCAGACCGAACGCCTCGAACTGGTCCCGGCCACCCCCCGCCTCCTCGACCTCGACCTCACCGACCACAGGGGGCTCGCCACACTCCTGGAGACCGAGATCCCCCACGACTGGCCGCCTGAGATGGTCAGGGAGGCGCGGCAGGCCTTCCTCACCATGCTCAGGGCCGACCCGTTCAGCGAGGGCTGGAACCTCTGGTATCTCATCTGCACCGAGGGAAATCAACGGGTGCTTGTTGGGGGATGCGGGTTTGTCGGTTGTCCCTCCTCTGAAGGGAGAGCCGAGATCGGCTACTCACTCCTGCCTGGATGCAGGGGCCTGGGATACGCGACCGAGGCGGCGGCCGCTCTCATCGGGTGGGCCTTCGACGATCCAGAGGTGACATGCGTCTTTGCAAGGACCTATCCAGACCTCGGAGCTTCGATCCGTCTCCTCAGACGACTTGGGTTTACCCCTACCGGGGAAGAGGAGGGAGGGATCAGGTTATGCTACCGCCTGACCAGAGCAGAATGGAACGGGATGAGTCGCGTGGGCTGGAAAAAAGAGGAGTCTATCCCCGCCTTCCCTTGAGGAGGAGGGCGGCAGCCGCGGCAAGGGCTGCGAGCCCGAACGGGACCGGGCTCTGTGTCGGGGTGGGCGTCGGCGGGGCGGTCGTGACCGGGAAGGGGGTCACGGTCTCGACCGGAGTCAGCGTCGGGGCGGGTGCTGGCGATTCATCGACCCCGATCGCGAAGAGCGAGAAGCCCGGGCTCTCGGCGGTGAAAGAATAGCGGTGCTCGTCCTCGCCAGCGATGCGGGTCAGGAGGGCGTGCCACGCATCGTCGTGGTAGCGGTACAGCACCACGCGCTCGGGCCCGACGCCCTGCGCCTCGAGCCACGTCTTTGGAACGGTGAAGGCGAGGTCTACGCCGGCAAGGGCCTCGTCGGTGGTGTGGTAGAGCGTCACCTCGTCGTACTCGTACACCGCCGCAGCCGGGGCCTCGATGCGGTTCGGTTTTGCGGTCGGCTCGACGGTGACCAGGATATGCGAGACCGACTCAGCGGCCGTCACCTCCACCTCGGTGATCGCCGCGTCGCGCACCCCGAAGGAAGCGTGGCCGCCGGCAGGGATATGACTTGCCGCACCGGCCGAGGCGGGCGAGCGCCCGCCCCCTCCACCGCCGCTCCTGGATGGTGCCTCCACTGTGATGCACTTCTCCTGGACCATCATGTCAGAGGCATACGGGTTGCTGACATTCAAGGATACGGTGTAGGTTCCGGCCTTCGCATAGACATGGATGGGGGTGGGCTCGATCGAAGTGGTGCCGTCACCAAAGTCCCAGAGGCGGGTGAAGACACAGCCTATCGATGTATCAGTACACACCACCGTGAGAGGGGCCTTTCCACCCACAGGCGTCACGGTGAAGTTCGCCGTCGGCGGGTCGAGGGCGGTGACCGTCTTTGTCGTCGTGTCGCTCCCGAAGGCGTTTTCGACCGTCAGGCTCACCTGGTGGGTGCCGTTGGTCGTGAAGGTATGGGAGGGATGGACAAACTCGACCGCGGGAGTGTTGTCCCCGAAGTCCCAGTGATAGAGACGGGGGTTGACCCCAGAGCAGGTTTCGGTGAATTGGACCGTGAGCGGGGTGCTGCCCCCGGTGGGTGCGAAGATGAAGTCCGCGGTCGGG
>JAQVHG010000337.1 GCA_028696365.1 Methanofollis sp. | reverse complement strand
GTATCGATGCGTCCCATACTCTTTACCTCTCAGCCTTCATTCAAATCTTTTCTCAAGCCTCACGGCAAGGACAGAGATCGTTGCTGCATAGGCCACCTGCATGATCGGCCCGCCTGAGAAGTCACCGGTCAGAAAGATGAGCACCGCATACAGAGGGGCCAGAAGGGAAACAAGATCTTTTCTTTTCTTCAGGTACGCAGCATACCCGAGGATAAATGAGGCGATGATACACCCCCACTTGCCGACCGCCCAGTATGGGTGGTAGACATTCATCACTGATTCCCCTGAGACGAGGAGTGCCACCACCGAGACGAGCAACCCTCCAAACGCCACCGCCGGGACAATTGCCCACAGTCTCTTGTTCATATCCTGCACGTCCATGGTATTCAATAGAGAGAGATGGGGGCGCACATTTATTGGAGGTTGTGGTGAGATTATGGTGTGGCGACGCTCATCTTCTCCGACGTCCATGCCGACGCCTCCGCACTTTTGAAAGTGCGTGCTCTCGCGAAGGATCCGGCATTCAGATCCTATTACGGCGAGGTCAGAACGGCCGTCAACCTCGGCGACCTCCTCGGCCGGGGGTATGCGCCGATGGACACCCTCAATGCTATGCAACACCTCAGACAGGCGATGCCGGTCGTCTCGATCCTCGGCAACCATGACCATGCCTTTCTCCACGACATCCCGGTGAGCGGGAGCGATGCTGCGAGTCTTGCCGCCCACCGTGCCCTCAAGGGATCCCCTCTTCTTGAGGAGATCAGGGATCTTCCTGAGGAGGAGGTGCTCGACGCCACCCTCTTTGTACACGGCGGCCCACTCCACCTCGGCGACGCCCTCACCGACCGTTCATTCTGGCAGCGTCTCTCCAACCGGCCGGGCCATTCTTTTGCCGGGTATCACTATACTCCAGAGATGGCCTTTGCCGAACTCGAACGCCGGGGGCTCTCCCATCTCTGCTGCGGGCACCAGCACACCCCTCTCTGCTGCCAGAAACATGAGGATGGGATCATACCCCGTCCACTGACGTTCACGCCCGTGCCCGACCTCCCGCTGAAAGATGCACGCGTCGAACTGGATGCTCCCTCCATCCTCAGGGTAGGGGCATGCCGCGGGGCGCATCCAGAGTTTGCAGTCACTGATTTTGTCAGGTTCTGGTTTCTGCAGGTATGGTGAACCCCTCCCCCTCAAGGGTTACAGGAACTCCTGCAATCGGTGTGAGGGTGTCTCTGAGCCGACGCGCTCTCTCGGGGATACTCTCAGTCTCTGCGGCCGCCTGCTCGTCTGCTTCTCTTCTAGCAGTCTGGTCGGCTTCTACCTCAGCCTTGAGACCTTCACACTCACTCTCAAGGTCTGTCGCCTCTTGAAGGGCTGTGTATGTCTGCGCTTGTGCCTCTGCTTTCTCTGCTTTTTCTTTCATTCTTTCGAGATCGGCGAAGACATCGGCAAATGCCCCTTCGATCTTCCCTTCTTCAGAGAAGAGGGCCCGGTCTTCTTTACTCTTGAGGGCCAGGTCCTCGCTCTCGAGTTGATCCTTGACCGCCTTGACTGCAGGGGCGAGGGCGGTCCCGACCGTCTCAGCACCTGCACTCACGGGATCGTCGAGGAGAGCGAGGCATGCGTTCAGCATCTTTGCCTCTTCTTTCTTCTCTGCCCTTGCCGAGACACGTTCGGCCTTCCTGATGACCCTCGCAACCTGGGCTCCAAGGCTCTGCACTGCACGCCCGGCCTCATCTCTCATCTCGACACTCTCTCCTGCCGTGTCCCTGGACCTGAGAGCGTCCTGGTAGGCCTGCCCCTCTTTGAGTGTTTGGAGAGCCGTAGTCTTCTCTTGCAAGCTCTGCTCGGCCGCCGCGATCTTCCTCTCCAGGTCGGCTGCACGCTCACCGGCCTTTGTGATATCGGTCTTTGCCGCCTCGAAGGTACGGAGGGCGTCGCGTGCGGTATCGATCTGCTTCTGAGCGGCCCGCGCCTCTTTCACTACGACCGTGAGGTCGTTGACGGTGTTGCCGATGATGCTGATGACATGCCTGAACTCCTTCATCTCCTCAGGGAAGGCCCCGGCGAGGTACCGCCCCTGCCCACGCTGGATCTTGAGGATCCCGGTGATCAGGTCTGCGGCGGCGGCATAGAACCCGTCAGGATCCTCAGGGAGAGGCCTGGCGATCTGCTGCTCCATTGCTGTGAGAAAAGAGGGGAGCGAACGTTCAGTGACGGCCTTCAACCGCGACGGGATATCTTCCCGCCCTTCTGCCTCTTTCAGCGCGGCGAGGACTTCTTTGAGGTCTTGAAGAGACTCGACGACCTTCGTCCTGGTCTCATCAGTTTTGGAGACCAACCGATCCTCCAGTTCCTTTTCATGCGCCTCAAGCCACTCTTCCACTCCGTCCACGTGAAGGGTGAGGATTTCTTCCTCGTTCTTCCCGAATAGACCCCTGAGAAACCTGAACATCACCGATCCTATCGGTGGCGGGGTATATAAGGGTTTGAGGGGATCGGTGCTTCATCTGTCCAGGTGCAGCAGAGTCTCGCGCATAGAGGCGGGAGCACTCCCGCGGTATTTCGCAGAGATATTTTCCAATCGCGGACACTTTGAGAATCTGACAT
>JAQVHG010000046.1:7268-11074 GCA_028696365.1 Methanofollis sp. | reverse complement strand
CGTCGACGACCTTTGCCGGGGTGAACTGCCCTTTCATGTAAAATTCAGGCCCGAAGATAGAGACGACGTTGAGACCGAGCCACTCCTCTGCCGCCTCCTGCTGCCAGACCATCACGATGACGTCCTGCCCCTCGATTCGGTCCACCTCACTCTCGGCGATCTCGGCTTCGTCGATCGCATCGCAGTACGCCTCATAATTCTCCTCGAACTCGTCGGCATTCCAGGGCTGTGCTTCGACGAGGATATCTTTTACCTCCTCTGCAAAGACCCTCGCTTTTTCAGGAGTGTTCCAGTCCTGTGTTTCCATGGCCTTCCAGGTGACGGTCCCGTAGCCATTGGCGTTCATGAACTTCTCGACGGCCGGCATCACGACAGGTTTGTCCATGGCCGAGTCGTGGGCGACGAAGAGGTCTGCAGATATGATGAAGTCCTTCTGGAGCTGGATGCGGCTATCGATGATGTCCCCCTGCATGTGGGGGCAGATAGCCGGGTCTGCCATGGCAATGGTCCTGACATGCTCGCCACCGATCGCCTGGAACGGATCAGAGATAACGCTCGTGGTGGCGAGGATATTGAGAGGTCGATCTGGAGGAGTGGCGGCCTCCTTGTTGTGATGGAGCACATCCGGGATGGACTCGACACCTGCGACCGACTTGGGGAAGTTGGTGAAGATGACGCGCTCGGCCTTGATCCCGTGGTCATGGAGTGCCTCCTCGATCCCCTTCGCCATCTCGCCAGACTGCATGTTCTCGATGACGTACTTCAAGTCCTGGTATTTTTCAGGGTCGGCGTTGATGTCGTCGACGACCTTTGCCGGGGTGAACTGCCCTTTCATGTAAAATTCAGGCCCGAAGATAGAGACGACGTTGAGACCGAGCCACTCCTCTGCCGCCTCCTGCTGCCAGACCATCACGATGACGTCCTGACCGCTGATCCTGGCAGATTCTTCCTCGGTGAGGTCCGCAGCGTCGATGGCGTCACAGTATGTCTCGTAGTTGCTCTGGTATGCAGTGGAGTTAGAGGGGTCGACCTCTGCGAGGATGGCCCTGACCTCATCGGCGAGAACGTGTGCCTTCTCGGGAGTGTTCCAGTCACCAGCCTGGACCAGTGTCCATTCCACGGTCGTATCGTAGTTTGCCTTCATGAACTTCTCGACGGCCGGCATCACAATTGGTTTGTCCATGGCAGAGCCATGGGCGACGAAGAGGTCTGCAGATGCGATGAAGTCCTTCTGGAGCTGGATACGGCTGTCGATGATGTCCCCCTGCATGTGAGGACAGATGGTGGGGTCGGCGACAGAGATGACCCTCACGTGTTCTCCCCCAATCGCCTGGATCGGGTCTTCGAGTACGCTTGTCGTCGCGACCACATCAAGCGCCGCTATGGGCGACGTCAGAAGGGCGCATAAAACAAGAAGAATGAGTGATAGGGATTTTATTCTGCATTTCTGTACCATACTTCAGATCATGTATGAATAAATTAATAAATTTTGTTAATCTGTTACTGGTTTAAAAACATATGTCACACCCAAGGACTAAGTCCCTGTCGGGACTCGCCGCTTTGGTGAGATCATCACAGCCATCAGGAAGAGGGCGCTGAAGGCGACGGCGGTGAGAGGGCCGACAGGGAGGGAGTACTGGAAGCCTATCCAGGCGCCGGCGACGCTCACACTCCCTGCAACAAGGGGCGCAGAGAGAAAGAGACCACGTACGGTGGTGCAGAACTGATAGGCGATCGCCGCGGGGGTGACAAGCCAGACATAGAGGAGAAGCCCTCCGATGATGTTGAGTGAGAGAGAGACCGAGATCGCGATCATGAAGAGGAGGGCATAATAGATAGGCCGCACCCTGATGCCAGCCGCCTCGGCGATCCTCCGGTCGAAGATGATCGCCGTGATCTCCTTGAAGAAGATCAGCACAAAGAGGACGGCGGCAACAGAGATGACTGCAAGGGCATAGATCTCCTCTCTATAGAGAGAGGTGACATTCCCGAAGAGAAGGGCACTTGCATTGAAGCCGGCACCCAGGTACTGCATATATGCGATGAAGAAGATCGCAATTGCCATCATCATCCCGAAAAGGACACCAAGGATGGTGTCGGTCGACATCCTTGCCTTCTCAGAGAGGGGTCCAAGAATGGCGGCGATCGTAAGGCTTGCAAGGATGGCGGCGATCGTCCCGTCAAGACCAAAAAAGATCCCGACCGCGGCCCCGGCAAAGGCGGCATGTGTCATGGTGAACCCGATGGAGGAGATGTTCAGATGGGTGATGATGACTCCCAGGACGCTGCAGGCGATCGAGGCGAAGAGCATGGCCTCGACGGCGTGACAGACGATGTTGTTTGGGATGAGAAACTCAAGCATGGGGACCACCTGAATGGGTACGGACTCTCTCTTCCACCTCATCTGCCGGGCAGCAGGTGTCGAGGGAGAGGTGCCCGTCGTTCATAACGAGGATCCTGATCTCTCGTGTGGGAAGGGCGTCGAAGGCATGGGAGACCATGACGACAGTACATCCAGCATCTGCGATGCCGGTGAGGACCTCTGAGATAAAGTCGCGGGTGCAGAGGTCGAGGTTGGAGAAGGGTTCGTCGAGGAGGAGGATGTCCGGGTTTTTTGCGAGGTTCTGAGCGATGAGCACTTTCTGTTGCTGGCCACCGGAGAGTTTGCCGATCGGTCGCTCTTCGAGGTCCTCGATCCCGAGGAGGTGTATCGCCTCATCGACTGCCTGCCGGTCGTCTTCCCCTGGTTGTTTCCCGTAGCCGAGCAACCCATACCTCCCCATCATCACCACATGCCTGACAGTGAAGGGGGCAAGAGGGTCGAAGGCAAAGTTCTGGATGACATACCCCACCCTCCTGCGCACCGCGTATCCGTGGGAGGTGACATCAAGACCACAGACCCGTGCCTGCCCGTGAGTGATCGGGAGCATCCCATTGATCGACTCAAGGAATGTTGTCTTCCCGGCGCCGTTCGGTCCCCCTACGACGACAAACTCTCCTGATGCAATGGAAGTGGAGACATTCTTGAGCACCGGGCGATCTGAACCTTCATACGCCGTGTAGATCCCTGCGAGATCTATCGTGCCCCCGACCATGCTCAACACTCTTCGATGCTGAATAGGTCCGAGTCATTGAGGTGATACATTGCCTCGGCATATCGTTCGATCTCTCGTTCTCGGTCTTCAATGCCATTCTCTGGCAGTTCAAAGGACAGAGGAACGGCTCTGATCGTCATCCCATCGCGCTCAAACTCGATGGCGACCTCTTCACTCTCGATGATCTCGATGTTTCGTTTGCCGAGGGTGCACCCGCTGCCGATCTGGACCCCGTCGGCGAGGCAGGACTGCGGGGGTGTACCGGCACAGAAGACCCGCGCTTTGAGATCAAATGGATTGTTGCAGAAGTGCTCTCGTGCATACCTGCCGATCCGGTATCCGATGACGATGTAGGGACCAAGATGGCCGTGGAACGCGGCGAGATCCTCGACGGTGAACTGGTGGTCGAGATTCATGTACCTGCATGGTGGGTCTATTTCCATGCAAGATCGTCTTCCTTTATGCTATAAATACCTTAATAATTCATATTCGGTATTATCATAGTAATTATTGGTGAGATCGAGGAGTTCGACTTTGTAAACCTGCGCATAAAGCGAACGCATATCTCAGACATGCCTGATGAAAAATGAAACAGATAAGAGGTATCTGCGGACCGACGCGCTCAAAGAATGTTTAGGAGGGATGGGATGATCATGGTAGATCATTAGGTCTTTGACCTTCGAGAAAATCTTCGATTTAATGGCTCTGTAG
>JAQVHG010000046.1:0-7168 GCA_028696365.1 Methanofollis sp. | reverse complement strand
CGATTTAATCTTCTTCGAGTACGGCACGGGCCTGTCCCGCTGCATCGTGAATAATCTCGTCAGAGAGTGGCACGTCGGAGTCGAGAGAGAAGAAGAGCATGCACTCCTCTTCAGCGATGATGAGCGCGACTGGTCGCGCGGCATAATATACCCCTCCCATACCTGAGAACCCGGCCTCTTTGATCAGAGGGACGATCACCCGGTCGCCGGCGCGGAGAGGTGCTCCAACCATGATCTCCTTCATCCTTCTCCTCGTGTCATCGTCTGGATCGCGGTGCGGCACTCAGGCTGGAGGATCATCCTCCCTGCAGAGACAAGGAGAACAACAGGTCGCCTGATACAAAGAGAGATATCCCCTTCACCCGCTGGTCCCCCATCGGTGAAGAGGGGCTCCATTTCAAGATGGACCGGTGTAGGCCACAACATCCCGTTCAATGCCTGCACAACGCCGAAAACTTCGCCGGTTATCACCGGGTCCCCGAACCCTCCCCTGAACCAGAGGCGGACCTTCTCCACTCCTGTATGTGCGAATATATCCCTGAGAAAACGGATCAGGTGAGGGAGGGCCGCCCCCGCGTCCCTGATCGCCTGCAGGTTGGACATCTTCGTTCCATCTTCCTCTCCCGCTTCCTCATTCTTGGTATCTTTTTCATCAGAGGGGAAAGGAACCTTCATCACCGGAGTATTGCTGATGAGGACGCTCATCCTCCATTCTGTTCCACTGTCCACTCTGACCCCCAGACCTCCCCACTTCATCGTGAGAGCGATCGCCCATCCTTCGCTCCCAAACGACCCCCTTGTCCTGATATGCAGCGGGACGAGGAAGATAGAGAGCATGAAGATGCCGATAAATCCTAGAAGGATACAGAGGAGGAGTACTTCACTGCCTCCCATGATGGTTTCATGAAGTTACTTCTCTTCAGGCTCCTCTGACTCTTTCTTTCTCTCCCCCATTACTGAAGCCATCTTCTCGATCACTGGCGGGACCGTCTCCCCGATCGTCTCGATCACTTCTGCAACCGCCCCTTTCTTACTCACCGAGAAGATCTGAATGCCTCCTGGGCCTTTAATCTCTTTATAGACGACAAGCAGAGCAATCGGATCAACCCCTCCCCCTGCGCCTCCACCTTCTCCTTCTTCACCGGCTCCTTTTCCTGCTCCTGCACCAAATGCAAAACCTGACCTTGCAATCGAATAGATGACCTTGTCTCCCAGGTCAAGAGGTTCACTGATGACCACCTTGGCTGTGATAAATTTCCTGAGTTCCTCGGCGGTAACTTTGACCATCTGATCTCCTGGCATCGAAACCACACGCGAGAATTGTCTAAATGATATAAAAAGATATGGATCGAGTGTTGGTGACATAAAAAAAGGCAGACGTTTGGGCCCTGTAGAAATCCTCTTGATGGATCTCTCTGGCGAGGTGCGTGCCACCCCCCAAACCCCCCAGCGGCACCATTGATCGAGGGCGGCGATTTCTCTTCAGGGAGTTTGAATATGCCTTCCCGACCCTATCTTCATCCAGGGGGTCCAGGGGCAGCGCCCCGGGCACGGTGTATATGGGAAAGCGGGCGAGTCACACCTGCACCCATAAAGGGTGAGGGTTTCTACAGAACTGGTGAAATAAAGGATACCGGCTTGGTTTCTGAGGTTGTCCCCAAAACGCTCCGGTCCTACCGTCACAGAAGATGACGATGGAGGTCGGAAGACACCCATGATGATCCTGAAGAGAGGGTTCACATCCTCTTCCCTATCTTCTGCAGGGTGCGAGCGATAGTGAGCATGAGAAATCCCGCAGATCTTTGAGGGATTAGGGGCTGGCACCATCTCGACGGAAGATATGGATTCGATACAGCAGTGTAATAGCGCCCCAGAGGAACTCTCCAGGATCCCGATCGGCCCTGCATCATGCCCCTCTCTGCCCATGGTCTTCAGCCGTTTTGACCAATAGGCCAGGCAGATGCAGCATCGTGCCTGTTGAAGATACGCCGGCACCATGTCCGGCCGTCTTCACTGCCCACAACCCCTCTGCTGGAGAAGACCTGTAGGCCCGACCAGTCACAGCCATATCTTCAGCCAGACGTCTGTTCGGCCCAGTGAAAGGGAGTCTTCAGCGTTGAGATGGCCTTCAAGCCGTTTCAGCCATCGTACTCACCCCATCACTGCAGGTCAAATCCTTGGATCGCGTCCCCCTGAGGCAGGTCCAGGTAGGGAAATTGCTATTTATACTTTATCCATGAATATATCCCAAAAGTCACTAGGGTTGAAACTCATCTTGAACTGAAGTGCTTCCTTCCAGAAATTCTAAACACTATCCTCGACCTGGGGGCTTACCGCCCCCCAAGCCCCCCTCATCACGATAGATCGTGGACGACAATCCATCTTCAGGGAGTTTGAATCTGCCTTCCCGACCCTATCTTCATCCAGGGGGTCCGGGGGTCTCCCCCGGCACAGTGGTATGGGAAGGCATGAAGGCATGGTTAGGCAACGAAGAGAGGGAAGAACTCTCCACCATATTCAGTGCTCTCTTCTGAGAAGGGGGAGGGCTGGAGAGTTTGGGGATGACTTCCATGACAGAAAGGATAAACCAGATCAGGACTCCTCATCCCCAATGCATCAGACACTCAGATGGCACACGGTAGGGGTCGAACAGAACCTGCAAGTTCTACGAGACGGCCTGTTCGAGACGCGTGCCTCTCTCCAGTCTGGGAAACACCACGCCATCGAGAAGATGGGACACTGGATCTCCTCTCTTGATATAATAATTGAACAGATGGCAGCGGTCGGGGCCGAAGTGCGCCCCAGGGTCGAGACTGATCTCGGCTATGGGATCAGAAATCATGAGATGTTTGCCATGATTTTTTTCCAGCCAAGTACACGAAATCTCTTCTCAGAGGTTGCGGTTCATTTTAATGATGGGAGTTGCTCCCTCTCGCAGGAGAAATTAACTGAACTGGCTTCTCTCCCTGATGCAGCTGAAACACTTGCCTGGATCGGAGATGCTGCATTGAAGATTGGGGTACTCAGAGAGATCTGGAGCCCGAGACCTGCGGATGCCGGGAAACTGTCGGAAAGGCGGAAGGAGTACGAGAGCAACGCGAATATGGCTAGACTTGCGGACCGGTGGGGACTGTATGAACACCGGATCCAGTTTGACCCCCATGTCAGGAAGAAGACCACCGAGATTGAGCACATCAAAGGTACGCTCGTAGAAGGGGTGTTTGGGATCGTCTTCCTCCAGGGCGGACTGGAGGGTGTTGCCAGCGCAGCCACGTTTTTGAGGCCATAACCTCTTTTTGGCTCTGTAGAAATCCTCTTGATGAACCTCTCTAGCGGGGGGCGTGCTGCCCCTCGGACCTCCGTGAATGAGCGGAGGATCTCGGCCCTGTAGAAACCCCCACCAATTCTCAGTACGAGCGCGATTCAACCGCCTTCCCCCATCTTCTCGCCGGGGGCAGCGCCCCCGGACCCCCAAGGATGAAGAAAGTGTCAGGAAGGCACAATCAATGACCATGAAGAGGGTAATGCCGTCCTCGACCTATCGCTCGCGCGGGGGGACCGGGGGGCGGCCAAGCCCCCCGCCAAAGATAACAGTCCAGAGGATTTCTACAGAGCCAAAATTTCCACTCTTCAAACGGCCATCCCCCCACCAGAGAGGGCCAACATGAGAGGTTCTACAGATCCATTTTATGAACCCATACCTCTGACAGAAGGAATATCCTCGCTAATGATCGTCTCAAACTCTTCCTCAGAGAGCACGACGGGCTGATAATCGACACCCAATTGTCTCAGATTTCTAACAAAAGCCCTAAGGTGGTTCTCTGAACCCTGCATCAGCGAAGTATACACCTGCGTGATCTCAGGGTTGTCGGTGCGGGCCAGTGCCTCCTGGAGATCGACGATGTCAGTCTCCTCGATCTCCGCGGCGACCGCCAACGCCTCGGTCTCTGAGGCCGCACCCCTCGTCGTCAATGTCTCGTACATCTCCTGGAGGGTTTCGTTGGTGAATTTTCCTGCTTCGGCCTGTGCCGGATCTTCAAGACCGTATCGGTCGATCAGGGTTAGAACCGCGTCCATATGAGTCTGTTCAGACTCTGCGATCCTCTCAAAGATCTGCGCCCCGAAGAGGTCACAAAAATAGGTGTAGGCATCTCTTGCAAGTTTTTCTTCTTCCCTGAGATAGAAAATGTCGGCCTCCTCGTTCGCGTCCAGACCGCCGGGAACAGATCCCGTGACGTGCGGGGCTCCTCCCTTCCCATCTCCCTGCCCCTCTCCTCCTCCTCCAGTGCACCCGGCCGAGAGAAGGGCAGAGATGAGGAGGAACATGATAGCGATCAGCTTCCTGCCCATGGGAGGGGGAATCGCCAGAGGACGTAATAGGTCTATAGGTGCGGTGAGGGACCTACCTCAGAAGGACCTTCACATAAGGCCTGGAGCAGAGGGCACAGGCGCAGTAGGCCTCGCGCTCGCCGACAGCGACGATTTCAGTCTCCATGTCCCCACCCCTCCCCGTGAACCCTGGTTCCCTGCTCTCCATGTACTGGAAGAACCGGCGCAGTTCGATGAAAGGCCTGGCAGGTTCGGCGACGAACTCGAAGGCCTGAAGGTCTGCTTCTATGGAAGAAGTGCGGGCCAGGTCTTCATCGAAGTAGACCCAGACCTCCATCTCGTCTGCCTCCTTCAACGCCCGGAGCCTGGCGAGGTCGATGGTCTCGCCAGGGGTGAGGTTCTGTCCCAGATACATGGAGAAGAGAACGTCGTGATCGATGATGAACGATCTGGTGCGGCCTCCATCACAGACGCAGAAAAAAATCGGGAGATCCCTCCTTCACCATACCCCCGGCAGGGCGAGCGACAGGAGGGAGGTATGATGACCAGACATGCCTCCCGCTGATGAAGATTGACGGAGAATCACCTCCCGT
Source organism: Methanofollis sp. (assembly GCA_028696365.1). Taxonomy (GTDB): domain Archaea; phylum Halobacteriota; class Methanomicrobia; order Methanomicrobiales; family Methanofollaceae; genus Methanofollis. The sequence continues at coordinate 2,246 of JAQVHG010000046.1, read as the reverse complement.
CTTCATGATCTTCTCTCTCTCCCAGTCCCTCTCGCCATCGCAGCACCCCAGGCACGAGGGCGTAGAAAGGCGATGGATGCGTAGGTGCGCAATGAAGAAGCGTGGACTCTCCAATCATCATCCATCACTCTCAATCGTTGAGGAGAAGGGCTGGAGAGTTCTGGGATGACCTCAGAAAAAAAGATCTCAAAAAAATCACACGACGGCACAGAACCAGCGGCACCCCTCCTGCCCGCAGCCAGAAGAGACAGAAGGGGGCTTTCGCCACTGTTCCATCAAAAAATATTCTGGTGAGGGTATTCACGCCAGATAATCTTCTGGCTTCGGGATCTGTTCCTTCAGACCCTTACGCTTCCTGATGCTCATCACAACCTCACTCAGGAGGCTGGAAGGCACCATCTCGAACCCGGCAAACTCAGTGGACCACATCGCACGTCCCTCAGTCGCCGACCTGAGATCACCTGCGAACCCAAAGAGTTCAGCCACCGGCGCCTTGCCGACTACCGTGATCGTGTCGCCGATGCTCTGCATATCAAAGACCTGCCCGCGCCGGCCCTGGATCTGACCAGTCGCCGCACCCATCTGTTCCATCGGGACCGTGATCTGGATCTTCTGCGTGGGTTCCAGGAGCGTGTCGCCTGCCAGGAGGATACCGGCCTTCACCGCCGACCTCACCGCAGGAATAACCTGGGCGGGACCACGGTGGATAGCGTCCTCGTGGAGCTTCACATCGACCAGACGGATCTTGAGGTTCTGGACCTCTTCTTCCGCGAGCGGGCCACCGGCAATCGCCTCACGCCAGCCCTCAAGGACCAGTTCCATCGTCTCGTTGAGGTACTGGATACCCTTGGTCATGTCGTAGAAGACGTTCGTGCCCTCGATGGCCTTAATATTCTTGGCCTCTTCCTTGTTCACACCCGCGTTCATCAGGATCTCACGCCGCTCAAGTTCGGGCAAGTTCATTGAGAGCTCGCCGCTCTTGATCAGATCAACAACTTCCGGCTCCATCGGCTCAAGCTCGATATAGAACCTGTTGTGGCGGTTCGGAGACTTTCCTTCGACCGGCCCGGCTCCGTGGGCTGCGGTCTCGCGGTAGACGACGATCGGCGGGGAGGTGACGATCTCGACACCCTTGTCCCTCGTGATCCTCCCAGTGATGATCTCCAGGTGGAGCTCGCCCATCCCTGAGATAAGGTGCTCGCCGGTCTCCTCGTTGATGGTGACTCTGACCGTCGGATCTTCCTTGGCGACCTGCCTGAGCACGGTGACGAGCTTCGGGAGATCCTTCATGTTCTTTGCCTCGACCGCGACTGTCATGACAGGCTCAGAGTAGTGCTGGAGAGACTCGAACGGTGCCATATCCATGATCGAGGTAACCGTGGACCCGACGATAGCGTCCTTGAGCCCGGTGACCGCCGCAATATTGCCGGCACAGAGGTTATCGACCTCGATCCGCTCTGGACCCATAAAGATCCCAACCTGCTGGAGACGGTTGGACTTGCCACCCGTGCCAGAGATATAAAGCTCGTCGCCGCGGCTGAGCGTCCCTGAGAAGAGCCGACCAGTGGCAACTTCGCCCGCATGGGGATCAAAGGAGATGTCAGTGACCATCATCGCGACCGGACCCTTCGGGTCACAGCCGATCATGGCCTTGCCGACCTTGGACTCATAGTCCCCGTGCCAGATGATATGAACACGCCGGTCCTGGGCCTCGACTGGGTTTGGCAGGTGCTTGACCACCATATCGAGGAGCACATCGTGGAGAGGGCTCTTCTTTGCGAGGGTCTTCATGTCCTCGGCACGGCAGCGCTCAAAGACCTCACCGAAGTTTACGCCAGAGGTCTTCATGTACGGGACCGAGACCGCCCAGTTGTACAGCGCAGACCCGAACGCCACGGTGCCCTGTGCAGCATCGAGCTTCCAGCCATCGTTGTACATCTTCTCGTTCATGCCCTTGATGAGCTTGTTCACCTTGTCGATGACCCTGCCGAGACGGATCTGCATCTCGGTGGCATCGACCTGGAGCTCATTGATCAGCCGGTCGACCTTGTTGACGAAGAGTACCGGCTTAACACCTTCCTTGAGAGCTTGCCGCAATACCGTCTCAGTCTGGGGCATGGTCCCTTCAACGGCGTCCACGACAACAACCGCACCGTCCACCGCACGCATCGCACGGGTCACGTCGCCACCAAAGTCGACGTGACCTGGGGTGTCGATCATGTTGATGAGGTATTCGTTCCCCCCGT
>JAQVHG010000336.1 GCA_028696365.1 Methanofollis sp. | reverse complement strand
GCCCAGATAGAAGACCCGGTCCAGGACCGCGCTGGCCTCAGGCCCGAACTGCTTGTAGACGTCCTGCTCCTCGATGAAGAGCGGGACCCTCGCCTCGGTAAACCCCATGCCCAGGTAGACCTCGCGCAGGCGCTGGATCGTCTCGGCGATCGGGTGCGGGCGTGCCCGTGGGTAAAACTTCCGCGGGTACGTCCCTGCCATCCCTGGCGGGCTCAGGGTCTGTGGCCCCTCATGCCACGCCGCATCAAAGTCCTTGCCTGCACGTTCCTTCCATTCTTCTGGATCAAATCTCATTCCACTCTCTCCAACAGGACGACCCTTGAAATCGGGGACTCGTCCGTGATCTTATATTCACTCTGCCCGGCGACCGCCTCGGCAAACCGGCGGACCTCGGCGTGCTCAGGCATGTTCTCTCGTGACAGACGGTTACGACTGTATCCGAGATACATGTATCCTTTTATCTCGATATAGGTCGGCTTCGCTGCGTCGTAGATCGCCGCATACCCTGCCGGGTCGATATCGTTGATCCCTTTGACGATCGTCGTCCTGACCGCCGACCGCCTGGAGGCAAGCACCCCAAGGCTCTCCTGGATGGCATCCCAGTAGTCCTCGACCGGGTTGCAGAGTCCAAGATAGGTCTCGCGGTCAGGAGCGTCCAGGGAGATATAGGTCTGATAGGGGTGGCAGCGCTGGATCATCTCAGGGTGCGTCCCGTTCGAGACCAGGAACGTCGTGTAGCCCTCGGCATTGAGGAGGTCGATCAACTCTGGCAGACGCGAGTAGCAGGTCGGCTCGCCGGAAAGCGAGATCGCGACCATGTCTGGCTCGAGCGCCTCCTTGAACCGCTCCGGTGTGACGTACGGCGAGACCTTGTAGCCTGAGAGCGCTCGCTTCTGGAGACGCCTCAGGTTGGCGACGATCTCCTCGGGGGGGTACTCTTCTTTCTCCTCGACCTCGTACTCGAACGAACGCCAGCAGAAGAGACAGCGCTGGTTGCACTTCAGCGTCGGGGTCATCTGCACACATCTGTGGCTGGTGATCCCGTAGAACTGGTGCTTGTAGCACATATCGCCCCCACGCAGGGAACGCTTGTTCCATAGGCACGGCTTGACCGCCGCCGTGGACTCAGGAGAAAAAAATTGGTAACCCTGTTTTTTCAGGGCGCCCCTCGGACTCTCGTCATTACATCGTCGTGATCGCATCGATACCAAGTGTCTCCAGGGCTTCCTTGAGGGTGTTCTGTGCCGCCTTCACCAGGGTCAGCCTGCTCTGCCTGGTCACTCCCTCGCTCTTCAGCACCGGGACATACCGGTAGAAGGTGTTGAAGAGGTCGGCGAGGTCGCGGGCGTATGCCGCCAGGATGTGCGGGCGCAAGTCGGAGACCACCTGGTCGATGACCGCCGGGAACCGGGCGATCTCTTTTGCCAGGGCGACCTCGTGCTCGTCGGTGAAGACGAAGGCCGGTTCGAACGCCCCGGCCTTCTCCAGGATCGAACAGGCACGGGCATGGGAGTACTGGACGTACGGGCCGCTCTGCCGCTCGAAATTGAGGGCCTCCTCCCAGTCAAAGACCGTCGACTTCTCTGGCGAGATCTTGACGATGTCGTACCTGATCGCGGCGAGCGCCACCGAACGTGCGATCCGCTCGCGGTCGCATTCGGGAAGCTCGGGCCTGCGTTCAGAGACCTCGAGGAAGGCCTTGTTCGTCACCTGGGCGATGAGCTCGTCGGCCGAGATGAACTTCCCGGCCCGCGTCGACATCGAACCCTCGGGCAGGGAGACGAACTCGAAGTTGACGATCTCAGGCGCCTTCTCGCCGAGGAGTTTGAGGGTGCACTGGAGCTGGGCCCCGATGAGTTTGTGGTCCGCGCCCAGGATATCGATGATCCGATCGAAGTTGCGACCCTTCCAGGTGTGGTAGGCGAGGTCGCGGGCTGCATAGACCGAGGTGCCGTCAGAGCGCCTGATCACATAATCCTTCTCAAACCCACACTCGGTCAGGTCGAGGGCCAGGGTGCCGTCGTGCTTTGCCTGCGGCATCCGCTCGATCCGCTCGATGATCTGGTCCATGTCGCCGTTGCGGATGAAGTCCGACTCCCAGACAAACCGGTCGTGGACGACATTGAGCCTCCTCATCGTCGTCTTGAACCCTTCGAGACAGTGGGAGACAACTTCCCTGAACTTCCTGCTCGTCTCGGGATCGTCCTCCTCGATGAGTTTCATCCGGCGGTCGATCTCGGTCTTGATCTCAGGCTTGCCTTCCATTGCCCGGTTTGCGGCCACATAGACTCTCGCGATGTGGTGGTCTTCCTTCTCGTCCTCATTGGCCGGGATATCGAGATTATCAAAGCCCCACGCGACGATGGCGATCTGGCGCCCCATATCGTTCACATAATACTGGACCTCGAGGGGATACCCCGCCTTCCTGAAGGCCCGTGCCAGAGTATCGCCGAGGATCGAGTTCCTGATATGCCCGACATGGAGCGGGCCGTTGGGGTTGGCGCTTGTGTGTTCGAGGAGCACCCGTTTGGTTTGTGCTGGGAGTGCCCCGAAACCAGGTTCCAGGGCGGCCTTGAGGGCCTCCTGGATATATGCTTCACCTACTGTGAAGTTG
>JAQVHG010000335.1 GCA_028696365.1 Methanofollis sp. | reverse complement strand
CACCGGCGCCTCGGTACGGGTCGACCTGGTGCTGACGACGCCCTCGTGCCCGCTCGTCAACCACCTTGCCGGGCAGGCAGAGGCGCAGGTGATGAGGGTGGAAGGAGTGGCCGGGGTCGACGTCAGGATCCTCGACGAGCCCTGGGACTGGGAACGCTACGAGGGCGATGGAGAGAAGATATGCCACAAAGGAGAGGTGCACCATGCAGAGTGCACCTGAGTATGAGCGTGAGGGAATCTCGCTCAGGTCAGAAGAGGGGGCCACTTCCGAAGACCGATGAGTGCCGGTGGCAGATCATAGATCTGCCGAACAGGATGTCTTTGATATCCTGTATGTTCATACACCCGATAATGGGAAGGACAGAGTATCTTTTATCGAGTGGGTTATCCACGATGGCGTTCAAGTGTATGCAAGTGGATGCCGACCCCCTGCCGATCCGCGTTATGGTGAGGAATGAGTGTCTGCGAGTTTGAAAACGCAAGAGATCTGCGTATGAATGGGATTGATCCGACGGGTACATATCTCTCAGAGATGTCTGGGAGGAACTCCATGAAAGAGGATACACCGATGCCACACACCATCAGAGAGGGGCCATGAAAGTCCGTCTGCCTGACGGGCAGACCAGAGAGGTCACGGTGGAGCACCCCACCGTCGAGGAGGTGCTCGTCGCCCTCGGGATCAACCCGCTTGAGGTGTTCGTCTCGCGAGGCGGCCGCTTGATCCCTGAGGACACGGTGGTCGGCGACGACGACGAACTCACGGTCATCAGGTTTGTCCATGGGGGATGAGAAGAAGGTGGCGGGGGTCAGTCCCTGCACACGGTGCAGGGCGCCCGCCGTTGCTCTCGTCCGCCGCACCGGCGAACATCTCTGCGCCGCCCACTTCGTCGCCTCGGTCGAGAGAGAGGTGCAGGAGACGGTCGAGCGTACCGGCATGATCCGGGACGGCGACTGCATCGCCGTCGGACTGAGCGGGGGCAAGGACAGTTCGGTCCTGCTGTACATTCTCAGCCGTCTGCTCAGGGACCGGCCAGAGGTCAGACTCCTTGCGATCACCATCGACGAAGGGATCGCCGGGTACCGTGAGGAGACGATGAAGGCGGCGCGTGCACTCACCGCCGATCTTGGCGTGGAGCAGTTCGTCGTCTCTTTTGAGGACGCCTTCGGGCGCAGCCTGGACGCGTTCCTCCAGAACCCTGCCGCCCCCAACCCCTGCACCCTCTGCGGCGTCCTGCGCAGACGAGCCCTCCAGACCGCCGCCCGTCGTGCCGGGGCCACAAAACTTGCGACCGGGCATTCCCTTGACGACGAGGCCGAAGCGGCGCTGATGAACGTGCTCAACGGCGACCTGAAGCGGATCGCCAGGACCGGCATCCCGGGCAACGCCTTTGTCCCGCGGATCAAGCCGCTGGGAGGGGTCCCTGAGAAAGAGGTGACCCTGTACGCCGTGGTGCAGGGGCTCTTTCTCCCTCTCCCTGAGTGTCCGTACGCCGGCCAGGCACTCAGGTCTGAGGCCCGCACCATCATTTCTACCCTTGAATATCGCCACCCCGGCACGACCATGCAGTTCATGGAGGGCTACACCACGCTGCGCGAGAGGGGCGCCCATTGCCTGGAGGAAGAGGGTGCGACCGGTGGGTTCACCAGATGCGAGGAATGCGGCGAGCCCGCGACCGGGAGACGCTGCCAGGCCTGCTCACTCCTTGCCTCACTCAGGGACGAGTGAAGGAGCGTCTGTGATCTGCTCCGATCCTGTATAGATATTCTTCTGCACCTGCAGCCGGACCTGATCACGGTCACGCCCACGCCCCCTTCGTCGGGGATCGGGCACTTCCTCACCATCTCAGATGAGACGTCACAAGAACAGATCACAATTCTCTCCGCAGGCTGGAGGCTTGCCGCTCGAAGACTTGCGAGTCTTCTCGACTGCTCAAAGATCGGCCCTGTAGAAATCCTCACTTTTTTGGTTTGAGTATGATTCAAGCTCCTTCCAGTCGCACAGCGAAGATCTTTTATCTTCGCTGTGCGAGCGGGAGCGAACTTGAGAACAGAGGGAATCGAAGATTCCCGATGATAGGAAGATCTTCGATCTTCTGTGGATCTCTGATCTTCGAGATACGAACGATAGTGAGTTTGAGAAAATGTTCTATTTTCGAGGGAGCTCCCAGCGCGTATGATGGGAAAGGCGATTGAGGTACGCTCGCATCCATAAAGTGTGGGGATTTCTACAAAGCCAAATTTTCGGCTTTGTAGAATCAGGCATGAACCCCAGGCTCACGGATACGGGATGAAAATGATCGTGGGTCTCCAGGGTGTCTGGATCCGTGTTCGCCTTTCGGAGCAGGACACCACGGGGGAACCGCCTTATTGCCGCCCCCGCCTATCCTCTCCCCGTGGGGGTCCGGGGGTGCAACCCCCGGCGCGAGATGTTGGTGAAAGTTCTGCGATTGAGGGCGGCATGTTCTGATCATCACGCCTTCCCTCACCATACGCGCCGGGGGCCCTGCCCCCGGCAGGAGCGTAAGGGAAGGCGATGGATGCATGGTTGCACTACAAAGAAGTGAGGATCTCTCAACCCTCATCCTTCGCGATCTACTCCGAGGGGAAGGGCCGGGAGAGT
>JAQVHG010000334.1 GCA_028696365.1 Methanofollis sp. | reverse complement strand
CTACCTTGAGGTCTACCACTACATCGCCGACCATCCCTATGATATCGCGGGGGTATACCGCCACATCGACAATTCAGGAGTGGAAGATATCACCATCTGAGGGGCGAGAAAAAAATCTGAAGCCTGTTCTGTAGAAAAACTCACCTAGAGCATATCCCAAAACTCTCTAGGGGTGAAGATCTCCTTGAACTGAAGTGCTTCCTTCCAGAAATTCTCAACTCTCTCCTCGACCGGGGGGCTTGGCCGCACCCCGAACTCCCCCGCCGATGAAGAGTGGCGGAAGATTGCGTCCCGTCTACATGGTCTTAACTCTATCTTCCCGCTTCTATCTTGCTCCCGGGGGTCCAGGCGGCAATCGCCCCCGGCAGGAGCTAAGGGAAGGCAATGGATGCATGGTCGCACTACAAAGAGGTGAGGAACTCTCAACTACCATCCTTCGCGATCTACTCAGAAGAGAAGGGCCAGAGAGTTTTGGGATGACCTCTGAAAGAACTATGAAGATTTCTACAAAGCAGTCTCCACCGATTCTCTCATCCTGAAAAGAGAGAAACTAAGTGACGAGATAATTTCATCCCATATGCGTGAGGCGTACTTTCGGCCCATATCTGGTTCTACAGGGCCAACAAAAATCATTCAAACTCCCGACCTGCAGGGCCAGAAATCTGCCCCGGGTCACCCTTGATCAGTTCCCCCCATTGTCACCTCACATTTCATATAGGAGGGCGATACTTTCTGCGGAGGTATCGAGGATGGTAAATCCTATTGTTGAGATCGGTTTTGACATCTTCCCTGAAAGGCACACCTGCGACGGCGAGGACATCTCACCTGAAATTCGGATTTCCCGGTTGGAATCACCCTACTGCGTGATCATTCTCACCGACCCGGGTGCAAAGGTCGACCACTGGCTCATCTGGAATATCCCAGCGACAGATCTCATACCCGAAGGGATCCCTACAAAAACTGAGGTCTCGTCGCCGATCCGGGCACGGCAGGGAAGAAACGACCTTGGAAATATCGGGTACAGCGGTCCATGCCTGCCAGAGGGGGCGGCTCACGAGTACTACTTCAACCTCTATGGGACCGACGCCCCGCTCGATCTTCCAGGTGGGGCAAGCGGCGCAGAACTGAGGGAGGCACTGAAAGGACACGCCCTCCAATACAGCGGGACTGCAGTGGCGGGGTACCGCCGGAAAAAACAGGAACTGAAAGCCAGGTGAAGAGAAGAGGGAAATCTCCTCTCCTTCGCAAAAACCAGGGAGAAACAATAGAAAAAATGGCTCTGTAGAATCACCTCTTGTGTGGGGGAGAGGTGTGTCGCCCGTCTTCCTACCTCTTTGGGCAGGGGCTCTGCCCCCGGACCCCTGGGACCACGATAGGGTCGGGAAGGCATAATAGATGATCATATAGAGAGTGCTGCCGTCCTCCGCTTATCGTGCGGCGGAGGGACCGGGGGGTGCAACCCCCCGCCACTGAGAAGAGGAGCCTGGAGGATTTCTACAGAGCCGAAAAAAATAGGAACCATTTACTTCTTCTCCTCGGCATGGGCTCCGACGATGACCGAGACGAACCCGATCACGCCCGCGATCCCGGCCCAGATCTGTGCGTGGAAATCGAAGAAGAAGACGGCCATAATGAGGAGGCAGGTGCCAAAGATGATCCAGTCGTTTCGCATGGTTCTGGTCAGAGTATTCCCTGTGTTTATCTAGGATAAATGTTCGGCTCTGTAGAAACCCTCTCCTCTTGTGTGGGGGAGAGGTGTGTCACCCGCCTTCCTACCTCTTTGGCCGGGGGCGCTGCCCCCGGACCCCCGGGAGCAAGATAGGAGCGGGAAGGCAGAATAGACAACCATAAAGAGAGTGCTGCCGTCTTCGACCTATCGTGGCGCGGGGGGTTCTGGGGACGGCCAGCCCCCCGACAGAGAGATTCATCAAGAGGGATTTCTACAGGGTCAAATATTCTGAAAAGGGCTCTGTAGAATCAGGCAAGTGTTTCGATGAGCTCCCCCGTGCGAGCGAAGGGTGGTGGACAGCAAATATCTCTTCAGATTCATCGATTGTGCCTTCCCGACCCAATATTCCTCCCGGCGTCCGGTGGCTGCGATTTATAACGAGGTTGAGATGATCTTCGATCTTTGAGATATGAACGATAGTAAGCTTGAGAAAATTTTCAATTTTCGATTGAGCCCCCGGCACGATCTCTGTGGGAAGGCGAGTGAGTTACGCTCATCCAGGAATGAGTGAGGGGTTCTACAAAGTCAAACAGCGAGAAATTTTCATCAAGTATGCTTGAGACGTGATCGAACCTCATACAGAATTTTACAGAACCCAAAAAAAAAAAGAAAAATCCGTTCACTGCGTCCCGCAGGAGTGGACCTTATCACTGAGCAGGTTGACCAGGAGGGCCTTCTGGGCATGGAGACGGTTTTCGGCCTGGTCCCAGACCACGCTCTGCGGCCCCTCGATCACCTCGTCGGTGATCTCCTCGCCGCGGTGCGCCGGGAGACAGTGCATCACGATCGCGTCCGGCTCGGCACGCTTGACCAGGTCGGCGGTGAGGGTGTAGCCCTTGAAGTCGCGCAGACGCTTCTCGCGCTCGTCCTCGTTCCCCATCGAGACCCAGACATCG
>JAQVHG010000333.1 GCA_028696365.1 Methanofollis sp. | reverse complement strand
AGTACGACCGTGCTCCCATCGTCATCCAGGTCGTCGAGGCCTTCAGGGCGACGGTCGGTTATGAAGGCGGGTTCTTGATCCAGGCCCAGGACCACCAGCACAAACATGTCGGCCTTGGCTCGACCGGGACGGTCCTCACCGCGGTCTGTCATGCGATGAACGCCGCCGTGGGATCCCCGCTCACCGCAGAGGAGATCAGGGTCCTGGTGGGCAGGAACTTTGTCGAGGAGACGGCCGACGACCGGGTGGCCTTCGGGTTCGAGACCGGCGTCGGGCCTGCAGTGAGCACCTACGGCGGGTTCGTGGTGATGGGCGACGACCTCGCCCTCGCCTACCACCACCCCTTTGCTGCAGAGAAGCACGTCTACGTGATCATCCCTGAGAGCGGGATCTCGTCTGCCGGCAAGAGCGAGTTCGACCTCCTGATGAATCGTGCACGCGACCTCGACTACCGCGACCGTCCACTCAAGGCCTACATGGTCCTGATGGACCTGATCCCGGCCCTCGAACGGGACGACCTCGTGAAGGCCGGCGAGGTGATGTGGGAGATCGAGTTCCGTGGCTCAAAGAGGGCCGAGATCGAGCACCACGGGTTCGCCATCTATGCCTATATGAGCGGGCTGCGGGAAGCGGGACTCGAATATGTAGGGATGAGCTCGGTCGGCCCTTCCATCGCCGTCGTCACCGAGAAGTCCAGGGAGGAGGTGGAGGCGATCGCCGGAGGGCTCGGGCTCACTGTCACCCTTGCCACCACAGTCGACAACGAGGGGGTAAAGGTCTGGAGAGAGGAGAAGTAAGGGAATTTGCGGGACGGAAGGGAGGGCCATTTGATCGGCGTGCATTCTCACGTGCTCGCGTCGGAGGGTTTCGCTTCCCCCCTCCCGATCAGATGAGGACGACGGAAGCGTCAACTCTGCCTTCCCGCGTCTGATCATGGAAAGGATTGAACTATCTCTGACCATTCTTTGGGCGAGGGAGAACGCCCTGACCACAAGGGATATCAAGGAACGGGAGTGATCAATATAAGAGTCATTCTACACGCCAACTCAATCCATTTCTTTGCGTAATAATGTTCAGATCGGAAATATATTAAACGCAACAATTATGAAAAAGCTATATATTAGCTGGTGATATTATATGTCATGCCCTATGAACCTCCCTTCCTCCAGGAAGAGTCTTCTTTTCTCGACAGATTCCCCCAGACTCTCTGTCTAGTCGACACCATGGGCATGATCATGTCCATGAACCAGAGGGGGCAGGACATATTCTGCCGTCCTGGCCAGTGCGCCGCCGGAAGGCCCATCACTGCCCTCTTCGCCCCTGACGAGAGAGAACGATTCGCACAGGAATATTCCAGGGCAGTCAATGACGTAGCCTCACCTCCATCGCTCTATACAGCCTTTGACCGGAACAGAATCAGGTTCAATGTTCTTCCCGTTTTCACCCCCGCAAAAGAGGGCATCTGGGTAAGCCTTGTCAGGGCAGACGCCGTCTCCGTCCAACACTCCTTTGATACACGTGACGACCTCGCCTCTCTCCTTGATCACTTCCCACTGGCATTCTTCGAGACCAACGAGAGGGGTGTTATCACCTATGCAAACAGATATGGCATCCTTGAATTCGGGTTCACCGAGGAAGATTTTAAGAAGGGGCTCAACGCCTACGACCTCGTCAACCTCCCAGAGGAGAGACTCGCGCCCAGAACCGTCCCGGTAAAATACAGGACGCCGGGGTGCCGTGAATATACTCTCCGCAGGAGAGACGGGAGCACAGTCCCGGTGATCATCTCCTCAGTCTCGGTGACCAGAGAAGGGGAGGTGGTGGGGACACGGGGGGTGGTGGTCGATATCAGCGCGATCAAGGCCACCTTGAACGAATTTGTCCAGCGTGACAAGATGCACAACCTTGTCGCCAGTCTCACCCGCCACGAGCAGTTGAACCTCCTCACCTATATCATGGGATGTATCGATATTGCGGCCAGCACCACGCATGAACCCGAGGTTGAGGAATATCTTCAAAAATCGCTGAACGCCGCTGGACTGATCAAGAAACATATCGATTTCTCCCGCAAGGTCCAGCACCTCGGGACGGCGGCGCCGGCATGGCATGACCTCGATGCCGCGATCGCCTCGGCACAGTCGTACCTTGGGACCGCGGTCCAGGGTTTTGCGGTCCATTCCGAGACTGGAGGCGCCCGCGTCCTTGCCGACACCCTCTTCGACCGCGTCTTCTATATCTTGCTTGAAAACTCGCTGCGACATGGGAAGGGAGTGACAGAGGTGCGGGTGCGGGTCGAGGGTTCAAAGATTGTGTATGAGGACAATGGGAGCGGGATCCCGACAGAGGAGAAGAAAAAGATCTTTGACCTTGGGTATGGGAAGAACACTGGTCTTGGGCTCCACCTTGCCAGCCAGATCCTGGCTGCTACCGGGATCGAGATCAGGGAGGAGGGGGTGCCCGGCAAGGGAGTGCGGTTTGTCCTCTCTGTCCCGACGGACCGGATCAGGTCTTTGTGATTCGAGGCTCTGCGAGACCGCCCTCCGACTCGTTCCACGCGCATTTCGATAGCCCCAGGCTCTGTAGAAACCCTCACCCTTAATGGGTTGCAGGCGTGACTCAACCGCCTT
>JAQVHG010000045.1 GCA_028696365.1 Methanofollis sp. | reverse complement strand
CGCCGACCCGAAGGATGGGATGCCCGGCATCCCCGACCTGCTCAAGCGCAACCTCGTCGAGGAGCACGAGGCGGTCTCGTACCGCATCGTGATCACCCAGGAGGGCCGGGCCCTTGTCGAGGCCGGACTCGACCTGGTCGAGTAGACCGGCACCCTCACCAGGGAGCAGATCATCACCGGGTCGTGGCGCGAGGCACACCTCCGGCGGTACAGCCTTGAGACTCCGCCAAAGCGGGAGTATCCTGGCAAGGTCCACCCCTATCAGCGGATCATCGATGAGGTGAAGAGGGTGCTCCTGGACATGGGGTTTGTGGAGATGCAGGGCGAGATCGTCCTCTCCGCCTTCTGGGACTTCGACGCCCTCTTCCAGCCCCAGGACCACCCTGCCCGCGAGATGCAGGACACTTTCTACCTGGACCAGACCGAGCCCATGCCTGAGGGCTGGGAGAAGGTGCGCGATATGCACCTCTCAGGCGGCGAGACCACCTCGACGGGATGGGGCGGCGTCTGGGATCCGGAGGTCGCACAAAAATGCGTGCTCCGCACTCACACCACCCCACTCTCAGTCAAATATCTCATCTCCCACCCCAACCCCCCGGTCAAGGCCTTCGCCCTCGGTCGGGTCTATCGGCGGGAGGCGATCGACCCCACCCACCTGCCCGAGTTCGAGCAGTTGGAAGGGATCGTCATGGACGACGGCGTCTCGTTCAGGCACCTCCTTGGGTTCCTCAAGGAGTTCTACAACAGGATGGGCTTTGACGAGGTGCGGTTCAGGCCAGGATACTTCCCGTACACCGAACCCTCGGTCGAGCCCGAGGTCTGGGTCGACGGCCTGGGCTGGGTCGAACTCGGCGGCGCCGGGATCTTCAGGCAGGAGGTCACCGCTCCGTGGGGGATCGACACCCCGGTCCTCGCGTGGGGGCTCGGGATCAGCAGGATCGCGATGCTCCGCCTCGGCCTCAAAGACCTCAGGCAACTCTACCGCAGCGACATCGAGTGGCTCAGGGAGAGCCCGGCGATCAGGAGGCAGGAGTGAGTCATGGCAGTCATCACCCTCAATTACGAATATCTGGAACGACTTGTTGGCACTGATAGAGAGACCATCCTCGATCGCCTGCCCCTCATCGGGTCAGACATCGAGCGGACCTTCGACGACCATATCGATGTGGAGTTCTTCCCCGACCGCGTCGATCTCTACTCGACCGAGGGCGTGGCCAGGGCGATGCGGGGTTTCCTCGGGATCGAGGAGGGGTTGCCCGAGTACGAGGTCACCCCTTCAGGGATCGCCTTCTCGGTCGACCCGGCCCTTGCCTCGATCAGGCCGCACCTTGGTTCGGCTGTGATCAGGAACGTCAATCTTGACGAGGCCGGGATCGAGAGCCTGATGGCCCTCCAGGAGTCCTTGCACTGGGCCCTGGGCCGGGGCAGGCGGAAGGTGGCGATCGGGGTCCACGACCTTGACACCGTCACCCCGCCTTTCCGCTACCTCGCCTCGCCGCGGGACCGGCGGTTCGTCCCCCTCGACTTCGAGGAGGAACGTTCGATGGAGGAGATCCTCGCCGAGCACCCGAAGGGCCGGGACTATGCCCACCTGGTCGAGGAGTTCGAGCGCTTCCCCCTCATCGTCGACGCCGAGGACCAGGCCCTCTCCTTCCCGCCGATCATCAATGGCGAACTGACCAGGGTCACCACCGGCACCAGGAACATCCTCCTCGACTGCACTGGCACCGACGAGCGGGCAGTGCGGATGGCGGCCAACATCATCTGCGCCGCCCTCGCCGAGACCGGGGCGACGATCGAGAGCGTTGAGATCGAGGGCACGCCGTACCCCGACCTCAGCCCTGCAGAGCGGGTCGTGAGCGTGGCCGAGTGCGCTCGCATCCTTGGGATCGACCTCACGGCCGAGGAGATGGCGGCGCTCCTGCAAAAGATGCGCTTCGGTGCGGAGGCCCTGCCCGACGGGAAGGTCCGTGTGCTCGTGCCCCCGTACCGTGCTGACATCATGCACGACTGGGACATCTTCGAGGACGTGGCCGTCGCCTACGGGTTCGACAACTTCGAGGCCGCACTCCCGCCGACCTTCACCACCGGCAAGGAGCACCCGATCGCCGTCCTCCAGCGGGAGGTCAGGTCGGTCTTCACCGGGATGGGCTATCTCGAGGTGATGCCCTTCACCCTCACGAGCGAGCGGGTGCTGTACGAGCAGATGCGGCGCGAGCCCTCGCCCGAGGTGCTCAGGGTCGCCAAACCCATCTCAGAGGAACAGACCGTGGTGCGGACCGAGATCCTCCCGCTCCTCATGGAGATCCTGGAGATCAACTGCCACCGCGAACTCCCGCAGCGGGTCTTTGCGACCGGCGACGTGATCCGCGGGACCCACACCACGCAGACCGTGGCCTCGGTCTCGCTCCATCCTGGCGCCGACTTCTCCGAGGCCTACGCCATGATGGAGACCCTCTGCCGCGAGTGCGGGGTGGCCGCGGAGTTTGCCGAGTCTGAGGATCCGGCCTTCATCGACGGCCGGCGCGGCGACGTCCTGGTGGACGGAAAAAGAGTGGGAGTCTTTGGCGAGGTCCACCCCGACGTCCTCACCGCCTTCTCCCTCGAGCATCCGGTGGCGGCGCTCGAACTCGACCTTACCGCCGTACCGGGATACCCCGTCCGGCCAGATACTCCTTGACCTAGCTGACGGTCATCTCGCCACAGTGGAAGACGCTCGCGGCAAGGCAGGCATCGGCCTTGCCGAGGGCGAAGCCTTCCCAGAAAATAAGAGTCTAGTTGTTTGGGATATTCCGCATTTTTAGCCCGAAGTAAATAAGAGAGAAACTCAATGCCACTGCGTAGATCAGATCAATGAGAACATCGAAATATGGTGACCAAGAGTACAGTCTCACGATAAGCCACAAGGGTATAAATGCGAACGCGATCACTGGAACTGAAGCAGCTCGGATTAGGTAGTGTAGCATATTTTGCCTCAAGAAAACATTCAATTTAGAACAAGATATAATCTAATCATTTTGTATAAAAAATCATTTTTGGAGTTCAATTTAATTTCTTGTATTAAATCATGGTCTGCTCCTTACCGCCGTACCTGGATACCCCGTCCGGCTAGGTACTCCTTGACCTGGCTGACGGTCATCTCGCCATAGTGGAAGACGCTCGCGGCAAGGCAGGCGTCGGCCTTGCCGAGGGCGAAGCCTTCCCAGAAATGTTCAAGGGTGCCGACGCCTCCGCTTGCGATGACCGGGATGCCGACGCGTTCAGAGATGGCGCGGGTGATCGGGATGTCGAACCCGGCCTTCGTCCCGTCGGTCTCCATGCTGGTGAGCAGGATCTCGCCGGCGCCCCGTTTTTCCACCTCTTCTGCCCACGCCACGGCGTCGAGCCCGGTCGGGTGCGACCCGCCCATGGTCACCACCTCGTACCAGACCTCGCGCCCGTCGGCCAGAACGACCGGCGTCGCCCCTTCTTTCATCTCGGCGTTTGCCCGCACGTCGATGGCCACGACGACGCACTGCCTCCCGAACCGCTCGGCGGCCTCGGTGATGAGGTCGGGGTCGGTGACGGCGCTGGTGTTGAGCGAGACCTTGTCGGCGCCTGCCCTGAGCACCTGCTGGATATCCTCGATGCTCCTGATCCCGCCGCCGACGGTGAGCGGGAGGAAGAGTTTGTCCGCGGCCCGCTCGATGACCGGGATGAGCGTACCTCGCTTCTCTTTCGAGGCGGTGATGTCCAGGAAGACCACCTCGTCGGCGCCCTGTTCATTGTACCTCGCGGCCAGTTCCACCGGGTCGCCGGCGTCCCGCAACCCTTCAAAGTGCGTCCCTTTCACGACCCGCCCGTCCTTGATATCAAGGCAGGGGATGATCCGTTTGGTGAGTGGCATGTCCACATGTCTGACTGCGGCGGGCATGAGCATTGTGGACGCGGGGCCGCAGGACGACTTCATACTTTTTATGGCCTGGGCCGCGTAATAGAGATGGATACGAGGCTCAGGTGAAAATATGAAGACCGGTCAGCAGAAGATGGACTGGGCCAGGCAGTATATGCCGGTGCTCGGGAGCATCAGAAAGGAATTTGAGGAGACAAAGCCCCTTGCCGGCGTGACAATCGGCATGGCCCTCCACGTGGAGGCCAAGACCGCGGTGCTCGTCGAGACCCTGGCGGCGGGCGGGGCAGAGGTGTATATCACCGGGTGCAATCCGCTCTCCACCCAGGACGATGTGGCCTCGGCCCTCAACAAGGTGCCGGGGGTGCATTGTTATGCAAAGCGGGCCTGCTCGAATGACGAGTATTACGCGGCGATCAACCGCGTCCTCGACGCCCACCCATCGGTCACCATCGACGACGGGATGGACCTCATCCATGAACTCCACACCCACCGGCAGGACGTCCTCAAGGGCGTCGTCGGCGGGTGCGAGGAGACGACGACCGGGATCCACCGTCTGCGGTCGATGGCGGCCGAAGGAGTTCTGAAGTTCCCGGTGGTCGCGGTGAACGACACTCCTATGAAGCGGCACTTCGACAATGTCCATGGGACCGGCGAGAGTTCGCTGACGGCGATCATGACCACGACCAACTGCCTCATCGCTGGCAAGGTGCTGGTGGTGGCCGGGTTCGGCTACTGCGGGCGCGGCGTTGCAAGGAAGGCCCGCGGCATGGGTGCGAGGGTCGTTGTCACCGAGGTGGATCCAAGAAGGGCGCTTGAGGCCCATATGGAAGGCTTTGACGTGATGCCGATGGACGAGGCGGCAAAGGTCGGGGAGATCTTCATCACCACCACTGGGAACACCTCGGTCCTCACGGCACAGCACTTCTCGCTCCTCCGTGACGGGGCGCTCCTCTCCAATGCCGGTCACTTCAATGTGGAGATCGACGTGGCATGGCTCGAAGAGCACGCCGACGAGGTCGAGCGTCGGGACGGGATCGACACCTACCACCTGGGTGAGAAGAAGGTCCATGTCCTGGCCCAGGGCCGCCTGGTCAACCTTGCCACGCCCAAGGGGATGGGCCACCCGATCGAGGTGATGGATCTCTCCTTTGCGCTCCAGGCACTCTCGGCACGCTACATGGTCGAGCATGGGAGGGACCTTGCGCCAGGGGTCTACGATGTCCCGAACGCCATCGACGAAGAGGTGGCGACCCGCAAACTCGCGGCCCTCGGGATCGCGATCGATGCCCTGACCGAGGAGCAGAAGACCTATCTCTCGGCTTGGGATATCGGGACATAATTTCGGCCCTGTGGAGATTCTATGGTGGGGGGCGTGCTGCCTCCGAACCTCCCGCACGAAGACTGGGGATGGGATAGCATCCCCCTCATCAAGATCATCAAAAAATAGTCTCTGTAGGACCCCTTACCT
Source organism: Methanofollis sp. (assembly GCA_028696365.1). Classification (GTDB taxonomy): domain Archaea; phylum Halobacteriota; class Methanomicrobia; order Methanomicrobiales; family Methanofollaceae; genus Methanofollis. Next base: position 5,809 of record JAQVHG010000045.1, on the reverse strand, counting down.
CTTGTGTGGATGAGACGTGTGTCGCCCGCCTTCCTACCTCTTTGGCCGGGGGCGATTGCCGCCCGGACCCCTGGAGGGGAGCATGAATAGGGTCGGGAACGCAGAATAGATGGCCATGACAAGTGCGTTGCAGTCCACGGCCAATCGTGTGGCGGGGGGTTCGGGGGGCGGCCAAGCCCCCCGCAGAGACAACTGTCCAGAGGATTTTTACAGAGCTGTTTTGGGATACGCTCGTGCACAGAAAATGATCCGCATTTTCTTGACAGGAAGATCTCTAATTTTCGCTGCAGCCCACGGGAGAGATTGAGACTGCACTATCCTGCACCACAGTGTCCCTCATTTCTTTTCCCTCACGACAGGGCTCATGGGCATCTGGTCCATGGACCCCCTCATTATGAGGAGATGTCGAGGACGGCAGATGCTCGGAGTAATGACAATAATATTCTCACAGGACCCTCCAGTCTGCGATCCTCCACCAATCGTCATCGCGGCGGTCCGGTGGAAACGAACGATAGTGGGTGCGAGAACAGAGGGAATCAAAGATTTCTAACAGGACGATCTTTGATCTTCGAGATCCCCTGACGCAGCTGGTGGGAAGGCAGTTGGTGAAGATCTCTCCGAATCCATAATCTCTTTTTCCCAGGCTTCCCACTTGATAGGCACTATGGTGAGGCCAGGACTTTTCGTGTGTATCCTCATGCTCATATTCCTTGTCGTCCTCCCTGCGACACTCTACCTCTCGGCCTCTGCCGAGGCGGAGGACCTCACGGTGACGCACCTGCAGGTCGAGGGGGTGCCGGGCACGATCGTATTCATCACCGACCTCCATCTCAGAGAAGAGACCGCTCCGCTCATCGAGCGGGCGGTCGGGGAGGTGAACGCCCTCACCCCGACCCTGGTGTTGATGGGAGGAGATTTTGTCTCGTCAGGGGAGCGAGACCTCCTGTACCTCGATCTCCTGGCCGGGATCGAGGCGCCGACCTATGCGGTTCTAGGCAACCATGAATATCAGCGTTCCACGCGGGACGTCGACCGCGAAACCCTGGCAGAGGTTGACCTCACTGTGGAAGGCTACGACCTCTCTCCTCTTGATGACGGAAGTGCCGATGCGGCCCTCGCCGACGCTGTCACCGCCCGGCTTGAGGCGTCCGGGGTGGAGGTGCTCAGGAACGAGTATGCAGTAGAAATGATCGACGGCCAGCGCCTCCTCATCGTCGGCCTCGACGACGCCCTTGCCGGGAGGACGGCATATCCCGACGACCTGCCAGACGCCTCCTACACCCTTCTTCTTCTCCATGAACCAGAGTACCGTGCGGCATGGGACGCCGACCTCATCCTCTGCGGCCATACCCATGGCGGGCAGATCGACCTCCCCCTCATCGGGAAACCTGCGGGATGGTTCGGCCACTGGCCCTTTGCTGGGCGGATAGACGAAGGAGACCGGAAGCTCTATGTAAGCCGCGGGCTCGGGACCACCCCCTTCCTCGGGATGGAGTTGAGGTTCAACTGCCCGCCTGAGATCGTGGTCATCGAGGGGTAGGGGTTTCTGTTCATCGCAATGGAAAAATGATTCTGTAGAAATCCTCTTGATAAATCTCTCTGGCGGGGGTTTTCCGCTCCCCCGCACCTCTCGTCACACGATATGTCGAGGACGGCAGCACTCTCTTTATGGTCATCTATTCTGTCTTCCCGATCCAATCTTGATCCCGGGGGTCCGGGGGCAGGGACCCCCGCAGAAGATAATTCTCCAGAGGGTTTCTACACAGCCCTACAAAGTCACATTTTCGGCTCTGTAGGAACGCTTACAAATTATGGGTGCACGCGTGATTCTCCCACCTTCCTTTCTGAATCTCGCCGGGGGCTCTGCCCCCGGACCCCCCAGGATGAAGATTGGGTCGGGAAGGCGTATTCAAAATCAATGAAGAGGGATTGCCGTCCACGACCAATCGTGTGGCGGGGGGACCGGGGGGTGCAACCCCCCGCCAGAGATTTCCATTCAGAGGGTTTCTACACAGCCCTACAAAGCCAAATTTTCTATTTTCGATAGCGCCACTGGCGGGGAGAGGGAGAAAGGTGGGTGAAAAATCTCCCCCTCAAGCATGAAAGAAGGCGGTTATAGTTATAATTTATCAATATCTTTCACTATGGCCTTTATATGGCTGATTCAACATCCTTTCTCCTTCAGAATACCTCCTCAATCCTGCCATTTTATAGGGCCTTTTCAGGGCCGTACGAGATCAGGAGGATGAATGATATTCCTCCCAATCATATCGAGCATCATGAGGGCAGGGTAGGGGTGGTTTCCTTCCCATGTTGGATGAAAAAACGCCTCTACGGCTTAATATGAAATGAAGCCCAGATCGAGCCCCGATTGAGGGTTTTGTTCCTAGAACCAGGGGCATTCTGGCCGGATTTAGGGGTGGACCATACCCTCGTGTGAAGATGGTTCTCCACCTTCCTCTCCTTCGCGCCGGGAAGGCATCAGAGAGGGTTCTGAAAAGGGGGTGCAAGCCATGGCCGACCCCCAAACCCCCTACGCGAGCGATAGACAGGGTACGGCAATCCCCCTCTTTATGATCATTAATGGTGCTTCTCGGTCCAATCGCAATCCTGGGGGTTTGGGGGCAAGAACCCCCGACACGAGCATTGAGGAAGGCGGTTGGGTCACTCTTGCACCTAAAAGAGGTGAAGGTTTCTACAAAGCCCTTTTTTGGGTTCCTATGGTGAGATCCTTATTCCTGTTATCTGGACTATTTGAACTGTAGGTAGGGTGCTTTCAGTCCCTGATCCAGACGACCGCTCCATAGACATAGTCCTCTGAGATATCGAGCCTCTTGACTGCCGACTCCCGCGGCAGGTCGGCAGTGATCTCTACGGACGCGTCATAGACCGTGATAAAGACGCTCCTGTAAGGAACCCCCGCTACCCGCACTTCGTCTGCCGAAACAGGTACAGGCTCTCCAGGTCTGGCCGCCGTGTTGTAGGCGAAGAACGTCGTGAGGATATCGGCACCGTCGCGAGCGATCGTCGCCCCCTTCGGGTCGACATGAAGTTTCAGGATGACGCCCTGCCCGTCCTCGCGCTCGACCGCGTCAAAGGTGATCTTCATCTCGTCAAGCCTGGGGTCGATGGTGAGGACCGGGCTCTCGACGGCGGGGATCTGGGTCGTGGGGACTGTGGTTATGGTCGGGGTGGGGGTGGGTTGTGGCTCTTGAGGCGAGGTGCATCCGGCAAATAATGCCGATACACCAAGACAGAGGAGCATGAGGAGGGAAATATGGGATTTCATACAATTCAGGATATATCCATATGGGGATAAGAGTTTCCCTTGTCTATGACCGGGAACCGAACAGTAATATAGAGACGGGGAGATATGTGATTTGTTTGACATGGCCGATGAAGGATACAGGAACGCAAATGTCGAGGGGCACGAGGTACCCTATGACCCTGAACAACTGCGGAAGGTCAAGGACCATCCCTGTTACAGTGAAAAAGCTCACCACACCTGCGGGCGCTGTCACCTGCCGGTCGCGCCGAAGTGCAATATCCAGTGCAATTACTGCGTCAGGGATTTTGACTGCGTGAACGAGAGCAGGCCGGGAGTGACTTCAAAAGTTATTAACGCTGAAGAAAGTCTTGAACTGGTAAAAAAGGTCATAGAGCAATTCCCGTATGTGAAGGTGATCGGGATCGCAGGGCCTGGCGAACCTCTTGCCAACCCCGAAACCTTCGAGACTCTGCGGCTGGTCCATGAGGCTTTCCCTCACCTGATCATGTGTCTCTCGACAAACGGCCTCCTCCTCCCCGACTCGATCGACGAGCTCGTGAAGTACGATGTCGGCAATGTGACGGTGACGCTCAATGCCATCGACCCCGCGATCGGCGAGCAGATCTACTCGTGGGTCAACTACGACGGGAAACACTATACCGGGCGGGAAGCGGCAGAGGTCCTTCTCAAGCACCAGCTCGAGGGGATCAGGATGGCGGTCGAGCGCAAGATGTTTGTGAAGGTCAACTGCGTCTATATCCCAGGGATCAATGATGAGCACATCCCGGCGATCGCCAAGAAGGTCGGAGAGATAGGTGCCTTCTCTTTCAACCTCATCCCTCTCATCCCGCAGTACAAACTGGCCCATATCACCCCGCCGACTCCGGCGGAGAAACGGGTGATGCAGGACCGGTGCGCTCCTTACATCAAGCAGATGCGCCACTGCGCACGCTGTCGTTCCGACGCTATCGGGAGACTCGGGCACGACGTCCAGTCAAGGATCTACTGCGAGGGCAGCTGCCACGACGAGAGAGAAGAATAACTCTTTTTTTGTGATGAAGAATTCCATCACCCTCGGGACCGGCACCCCCTTCAACCTCGACGCCACGCTCGGGTGCGGGCAGGCATTCAGATGGGAGAAGGGCGCGGACGGCATCTGGTCGGGCACGGCAAAGGGCCGGGCAATTCAGATCAGGCAGGACGGCGAGATTCTCTCCTTCACCGGGGCGGATGAGGCATTCATCACCGACTACTTCGCCCTCGACCTCGACCTTGACCAGGTCCTCTTCTCCATCGACGCCGACCCTGCGATCCATCGGGCAGTCGCCACCTGCAGGGGCCTGCGCGTCCTCAGGCAGGAGCCCTTCGAGACTCTCATCTCTTACATCTGCGCCACCAACACCAACATCCCGGCGGTCAAAAAACGGGTCCGCCTCCTCTCTGAGCGCTATGGCACGCCCCTTCCCGACGGGGCCTATGCCTTCCCAGAGGCGTCAGCTCTTGCACCCTGCAGCGAAGACGCCCTCAGGGCATGCGTCCTCGGCTACCGAGCGCCCTATGTCTGCGCGACCGCACAGATGTGCGCGGACGACCCAGGCTGGGCAGCACGGGTCGCCGCCCTCCCCTATCAGGAGGCGAAGAGCGAACTTCTCCGCTTCCCTGGCGTCGGTCCCAAGGCCGCCGACTGTATCCTCCTCTTCGCCTTCCAGCAATACAGGGCCTTCCCGGTGGACGTCTGGATCAGGCGGATCATGCGCCGCACCTACCTCCCTCACCTGCGCGAGCGTGGCGGGATGAGCCCGCGGGAGTACGAGGAAATCGCCTCCTTTGCCCGTCAGCACTTCGGGAAGTACGCTGGGTGGGCGCAGGAGTATCTCTACTGTGTCCGTGAAGAGGAGTAGTGTCGCGGCATCACCATATTGTTGGGCCTGTAGAATCGGGCATGAATCCGGGCTCACGCATACGCGGTTGGAAATTATTGGATTTCTCTGGAGTGAGTGGATCCCTGCTCCCCTTTTATAGCAGGACGCCACAGGGAAACACCGCCTCATTGCCGCCCTCGCCTATTCTTGTCGTGGGGGTCTGGGGGATGCAACCCCCCGGCGCGAGATGAAGGTAAAGATCCTGTGACTGAGGGCAGCCATTCTGATCAGCGTGCCTTCCCACACCTTCGCGCCGGGGGCTCTGCCCCCGGACCCCTGGGACGAAGATAGGGTCGGGAAGGCACAGTCGACGACTATGGCGAAAGGTTTGCCTTCCTCGATCCTATCGTGTGGCGGGGGGACCGGGGGGTGTGGGCGGAGCGAACTTGAGAAGGTTCGCAGGTCTTCAAACGGCACGCCCCCCACCAGAGAGTTTCATCCTGAGAGTTTCTCCAGGGCTGGGATATCTTCTTCTTCATGTCCTACATCTCCTTTCAATCTTCATCCTCCACCACATGGGCCGCGCTTGCCTTGAATGAGAGACGCACCCTCGCCCCGACCCTGATCTCAAGGTCTTCTGCCGACTTCCAGATGATCAGGACAGTGAGAGGGATCCCGC
>JAQVHG010000332.1 GCA_028696365.1 Methanofollis sp. | reverse complement strand
TCCGTAGACCTTCTCGTCTATTTCAAGTGCTCGTTCGAATGCCTCCTTCGCCCCCTCAAGGTTGCCGAGTTCACGTAGGACACTCCCGAGGTTGTTGACACGGATGGCCACTGCTGGATGTGCTGGTCCGTAGACTGTCTCGTCTATTTCGAGTGCCCGTTCGAATGCCTCCTTCGCTCCCTCAAGGTCGTCGAGTTCACGTAGGACACCCCCGAGGTTATTGACAAAGGTGGCGACTGCTGGATGTGCTGGTCCGTAGACCTTCTCGCCTATTTTGAGTGCTCGTTTGAATGCCGTCTTTGCTCCCTTAAGGTCACCGAGATCTAGTAGGGCAAGTCCCAGGTTGTTGATAATAGCGGCGACTGCCGGATTTTCTGATCCGTAGACCCCTTCACCAATCACAAGTGCCGTTTCAAAAGTGTTCTTGGATTCAAGGAATTCAGCTCTCGCTTTTAGATATAATCCACTCTGGTTTAACAACCAAACGAGTTCTGTCTGAGCGATGCTCATTTCTTCGGCATACTCTGTTACAGACAAGACATGCGGAAGCAGAAGAGAGCACTCCGGCCAGGTCTGCGGATCCTCACTGCCAGCAGGAAAAGCGGCATTCACGATCTGCACGGCCGCCTCACACCACTGCCAGGATGCGTCTTCATTCATACGATTCCTGATGACTTCCTGCACCAACCGGTGGATAGAAAGAGTATCCCCCTGTTTTTCGATGAGGGAATATCTCCTGATCACCCCAATACTCTCATACAGGAGCGATTCATCCAGGCATGCCTGAGAGAGATCCGGAGGCAGATATTCGGAACCCTGAATAATCATATCAAGCGGAATGTTGTCCGGGGCAAAGAACGCACAAAAGTTCAGAAGACCTTCGGCGACCGGCCCGACATCGGGATCTTCCCGGATCTTCTGGAAGGATATTTCCCACGTCGTCGCCACACTCTCCAGGTAATCGTATGGCTTCCTTTTTTCCAGGAGCTTCAATCTCTTTTCACGGTATGCGTTCAGATAGTCAGGTGTCGGCATCCCTGTCTCTGCGATGAAGGCCCCCGCCTGTTCGAGCGCGAGCGGCAGATCCCCTAACTCTTCGGCAAGTTCGTCTGCGGCCTCTTCATCATCCTGTCCGGTTCTTCTCAGAATAAATTGAATCGATTCACTGCGTCTGAATGTATCTACCCGGACCCCTGCAGCACATTGCCAGTCGCGATGCCGTGAGGTAATGAGGACATGGCCGGTCGTGGTTTCAGGGAGGAACTGCTGGATAGCATCCTGGGATGGTGCGTTATCGAAGATGAGAAGCCAGCTGGCGTGTCGGGCAAGAAAGATCCGTACCGCGTCTACCGTCGCAGGGATATTTTCAGGGTCTTCCACCTGCAGGTGGAGACAGCTTGCAAGTCGGGAGTAATCGTCTGCGATTGTTGCAGGGTCATCGGATCGCAGCAACCAGATGATGTCATAGTCATTCCAATACTGGTAGGCATATTCTACTGCAAGCTGGGTCTTGCCTACTCCTCCAAGGCCGTTGATTGCCTGTATCAGAACGGCGCTGCGACTATCGGTGAGGGCCTGCCTGAGGTCCTTCAGGAGATCTTCACGGCCCGTGAAGTTCTTGTTGCGGGGATGTTTTAGATCTCGAATAGGATATTTTGGCTCACCCTTTATTGCAAAACCCTGCCTCTGAAATTCTGCAACAGTTTTTCGGGGTATATCGTCAACAGCGTCGATGATCTCTTCATGCTGGATGGAAATGATCGAAGCAAGTGTTTTCAGTTCTTCATCATCCATCGTGTCCTGAAGAAACACCTCGCAGCCGTCAAGTAACGCCCGCCAGAGTTTTTCAGGTACTCCAAAAGATCCGGCAACGTCCACATACTGAGCATATGCTGCATAAAAATTTCTTTGAATCGATGATAAACTGTCCTTGCTCCGATGAATTATTCTTGTTAAAATCTTTTGAACAAGTTTTGAGGTTTCATCCGACTTCAGGAATGATTCGATCTGATCGCGTTTATCCGATCCTTCCAATTCTTGAACGAGTGGTGATACGCTTGTGATGAACGTTGACTGCAACTCATCCTTCCGAGATTCTATTTTTTCTCTCAAGGAGGTATTGCGACTCTCTTCTGCAGCCCCATTGAGCATGAAAAATAAGGCGTTGACGATAACCCCTGCAAGGATGCTCTCAATTATTGCGCCCACCACCGGTAAACTTCAAACAGGTTGAGACTGTGAACCGGCGTTCGATAAATCTTCTCAAATGATTTTGGTCGGATAAATGTCATGAAATAGTTCCTGAAAGATCTAATCGAGAAGGTGCTGGAGTCTGGAAATTTATCTGGCTTTGTAGAATCAGGCATGAATCGAGAACACGCCTCAAGCATACGCGTTTGAATATTGTTCCGGGGAGAACTTTCCGGGTGTGGAAGAGTTCTTGATCACTTCTTTGCGACTGTGCGACGAGGAGGGCACCACTCAAGTGCCGCGTATTCTTCTGGGGAGGGCGGCATATCTGATCATCAAGCCTTCCCGCCCCTCGCATTGGGGCGCCGCTCTCATCGAGAGACCACGTGCGGTCTGCATGCAATGTGTCCGGAGCCGTCCACTCTTCAGTTCACCCCTCCT
>JAQVHG010000331.1 GCA_028696365.1 Methanofollis sp. | reverse complement strand
GGAGCATCGGCCCGCCGGTGACCACCACCGTCGGAAGGTCGCAGCGAACGGCGGCCATCAGCATCCCTGGCACGATCTTGTCGCAGGTCCCCACGCAGACCAGGCCGTCGAAACGGTGCGCCTCGACCATCAGTTCGACCGCATCGGCGATGTTCTCTCGGCTTGGGAGCGAGTAGCGCATACCTAGATGCCCCATCGCGATCCCGTCGCAGACCCCGATCACCCCGAACTCAAAAGGCACCCCGCCACCGGCGGCGACCCCCTCGGCTGCCTTCCTTGCGATCTCCCTGAGGTGGAGGTGCCCCGGGACGATGGTGTTGAAGGCGTTGGCGATCCCGATGAAGGGCAGGTCCATCTCACGTTCGGTAACCCCGAGCGCCCGCAGGAGGGAACGGTTCGGTGCCCTCGGGTATCCTCTCTTGACAAGGTCACTTCTCATGATCTCTACTGCAGAGAAGATCGTCCCTGTTCTTAGCCGTTACGCCGCCCTGGCAGGAGGAGCCAGTCGTAGGGGATCTCCGGAGCGTCGGCCGGGAGGCGGTACTCGTCGGGATGTTCACGGTTGTACGGCTCGGTTGGGGTCGAGATGATGATCGACTCGTCCTCAGAGATGCACTTCCACCCATGGTAGACATAGGGCGGGACCGTGAGGAGGAGAGGCGAGTGCTCGCCGAAGAAGAACTCGTCCACCTGGCCAAAGGTAGGGGAGTCCTCACGTGCGTCGTACAGGGCAAGTTTGATCATCCCCTTCACGCAACAGATGTTGTCGGTCTGGATATGATGGCAGTGCCAGGCCTTCACCACGCCAGGGTAACTAGTGGTCATATAGACCTGCCCAAACTGTTTGAAACATTCATCATCACACCTGATGATCTCCATCAACCGCCCCCTCTCGTCAGGTATGAACTGCAGGGGCTTTGTCTTTACACCGTCGATCATTGGTTTTCACTCCTTCCAGGCGCTGTACGCGCCCTCGGAGATATAATATATTATTCAATATATATGTTTCACGCCTTGCTATCCTTCGCTTATACCAATGCTTACTTTCGTCACTCTTTTCATGATCCAGACCGCTGCGACGTATCGCCCTCTGGGCTGATGATCGCAAGGTATATAAGTAAAAAACTAGAGTTCCACTCCCAATGTACAGGGGGGGAGAGAGTGGCGACCCGCTACGGGTCGGGGTCGTCGGGACGGGTTTCATCGCCCGCGGATTTATGATGGCGCTCAAAGGACAGGACGGGATGGTGCCCGGCCCGGTCCTGACCAGACGCTCATCAAATGGCCTTTCAGGCCTGCCAAAGAATTTCAAACCGACCAATGCTGTCGAAGATCTCATCGAAGGTTCCGACCTGGTGGTGGAATGCTCGGGACATGTCCTCCACGCAACAGAGGTGATCGAGGAGGTGATGGCCGCTGGTCTACCAGTGGTCACGATGGACGCTGAGACCCAGGTGACCACAGGCTCGTATTTCGCGGAAAAAGGGGTTTTTTCAGAGGCCGAAGGTGACCAGCCAGGGTGCATTGCGGCGTTGCGGGAGGAGGTGCTTCGGATGGGGTTTGTGCCCCTAGTCTATGGGAACATCAAGGGCTACCTCAACCACAACCCCACACCTGAAGAGATGGACTACTGGGGGAAGAAACAGGCGATCAGTCTGGACAAGGTCACGTCTTTCACTGATGGGACCAAGATCCAGGTCGAGCAGGCGCTGGTGGCCAATGGGCTGAGTGCAGGGATCATCAGGCCCGGCCTCCTCGGACCAGGAACCAGAGACCTGAACGCGGGAGCGGAGATGCTTGCCGAGACCGCGATCCTTGCTGGCGAACCGGTGAGTGACTACATCCTCTCACCCGACGGTCCAGCCGGAGTCTTCATTGCGGCCTTCCATGATGACCGGTTCAAGGGGTACCTCCGCAACTTCAAGATGGGAGAGGGGCCGGTATACACCCTGGTCAGAAACTTCCATCTCTGCAACCTGGAGATCACAAAGACAATCCAGAGGATCGCTGCAGGAGGAGAACCGCTCCTGAACAATGGTCCGGCCCCGGTGATCTCGGTGGCGACCATTGCAAAGACCAACCTCGAACCAGGTCAGGAGATCCCACAGGGGATGGGGAGTTTTGTTGTGCGTGGGAGCACGGTCAGGACGGCCGAAGTTCCTGATCATGTCCCGATCGGGCTGGTCTATGACGCAAAGGTGAAAAGAAAAGTGACGGCCGGGTCGGTCCTCACCTGGGATGACCTCGAAGTCCCTGAGAGCCGTGCCAAAGAGATCTGGCAGGGCCTTCTGGGGCGTCAGGCGCTTCAGGCTCGATAAACTGTTGTGCCGTCGTACAGCCCGGCGACCTCGCCGATGACGATGACCGCTGGGGGTTTCACCCCGCGCTGACGGGCGCGGTCGGTGATCTCCCCGAGCGGTCCGGCCGTTACTCGCTGGTCTGGCCGCATCCCACGTTCGATGATAGCCACCGGGGTGTCGGCGTCCTTGCCGTTAGCGATGAGAGCGGCGGCGATCTTCGGGAGATTTTTGACCCCCATCAGGACCACGATCGTTCCCCTGCTCTTTGCCAGGAGTTGCCAGTCCAGGGCCGACTCTCCTTTGGTCGGGTCTTCGTGCCCGGTGAGGATCGTCACCTGTGAGGCG
>JAQVHG010000330.1 GCA_028696365.1 Methanofollis sp. | reverse complement strand
GGTCGGCAAGTGGGGGTGTATCATCGCCTCATTTATCCTTGGGTATGCTGCGTACCTGAAGAAAAGAAAAGATCTTGTTTCTCTTCTGGCCCCTCTGTATGCGGTGCTCATCTTTCTCACCGGTGACTTCTCAGGCGGGCCGATCATGCAGGTGGCCTATGCAGCAACGATCACTGTCCTTGCCGTGAGGCTTGAGAAAAGATTTGAATGAAGGCTGAGAGGTAAAGAGTATGGGACGCATCGATACCTATCTTGACGCGTATATCGAACGGGTCAGGCCGGCATTTGATGGCCTGGATGAAGAGACGGCGCATGCCGTCGCCGCTGCCCTCCTCGGATTCAAGTTTGGGCTCTATGGGAACGCGGCTGCAAAGGCAGAGTCGGCCCTCACCCGCCTTGAAGGAGAGACGGTGCCTGGCGCCGCGGCATTGAAGACTGCCCTGCAGGTTCTACAGCAGCGGGCGCGTGATCTCAAGGCCTCGGTCCTGGTTTCGACCGAACTTCCCTCCTTCTCTGAGGATGAACGGCAGTATCTTGCGATAGATCTCCAGGCAGAGGAGATCGAGGATGAGGCCATCTTCACTATGGATAACGCCTTTATCCTCCTGTACGCCGTAGGGGCGGTCGCCTCCCCTGACGACGAGCAGGCACTCGACGAACACCGGGGCCTCCCTCTCCAACTCCTCTCCTCATACAAAAAACAGTTGCGTCTATAGATCCATGACCTGAAGTGATATTCTCGGGGTTGAGCCTGAGCGGACGCGCTATCTGTAATATTGAGCTCGATTTGTAAAATGCCTTGAAATTTGGGCTCTGTAGAGATCTTCAGGGGGCTTTTTACAGAGAGCATATCCCAAAACCCGGCTTTGTAGAAACCCTCACCAATTGTGTGGGGGAGAGGTGTGTCACCCGCCTTCCTACTCCTTTGGCCGGGGGCGAGTGCCGCCCGGACCCCTGGGAGGAAGATAAAGTTGGGACGGCAGAATAGGCGACCATAAAGAGCGCACTGCCATCCCCTGCCTATCGTGTGGCGGGGGGGACCGGGGGGCGGCAAGCCCCCCGCCAGAGAGATTTATCAAGAGGATTTCTACAGAGCCAAAACTCCCTGTGGCTTGAAATCGTATTGAACTGAAGTCGTTCCTTTCTGGAGTTCTAAGCCCTATCCTCCACTGGGGGCTTGGCCGCCCCCCGGACCCCCACCCGAAGACAAGCGGGGGATGACAGTACACTCTTCATGGTCATTGATTGTGCCTTCCCGGCACGGTGGAGTTGGAAGGCATGAAGCCATCGTTGGGCAACGAAGAGAAGGAGGATCTCTCCAGCACATTCAGTGCTCTCTTCTGAGAAGGGAGAGGACTGGAGGGTTTTGGGATGACTTCAGAGCCAAAAATTCTCTCTCGCTCTCACAATATCGCGCCGATATCCGGGCAGACTCCTGCCCCCTATTTCGGTGCTCCTGGAGTTTAGGTTGTCTGGTATCACTCGTGCTCATACCGAGCATCCTGGGCCAGGGGGAGAGGTCGGTTTTATCCGCGTTTCATGAAATAACACAATTTTGCTGAGATTTCAAAATAACCCTGATCTGGCCCTGGATCTAGGGCGTAAAACCTAGAAATAGGTCCATATCACCCATATCGACCCCGATATCGGGGGCGGGTCATGAGAGATCTCTTCGTCACCCTCGTCATATCACTCGCTTCTGCCCCAGATTGCGACGATGATGAAGAGAACACCGATGATAGGAAGTCCGATAACCCCATACAACCATAAAAAGCCGATGAGTGGGATGATAGAGTCACCTGCGAGCATGACCGGCCCGACCAAGAGGAGGATCAGAAGAGCAAAGAGAGTTACCACTCCTGTGATCGCTATGGCGGTCTTGACTACCGCCGTCCTCTCTGGGAGAGAGAAAAGAAATAGGGAGGAGCAGGGAGCAAGGAGAAGAAATGCGACGGTCCAGAGGGATGGGATGAGACCGAAACCTCCGATAAGGTGACTGAACCCCAGGGGGATCGAGAGGAAGGTGGTAGCGACGATCACCCCGATTACGAGAAGGAGAGGGAGACCGGGCAACCATCGTCGGCCCTTGAGACTGCTGAGTGCGAGCGCCGCTCCGACAAGAGAGATGCTTCCAAGAAGGAGAGGCAGGGCTACCCCGAGCATGGTGTGAGGGAGGGGTGTGACCACCATGAGAGCAGAGAGGACCCAGTGGTAGAAGAAAAGGAAAGAAGTGCATATGAGAGCGGTGGTGGACGCCTTCATTTTGTTCTGGTCTGTCATTTCCCACCTTGGTGTGTTAGAGAATATTCGATTAATTTTATAGTATATATTTTTCGTGATATGATTCTAGACTCTTGTTCACCAAAAAAAGCCATGGTCAAGAATTTCGGCTTTGTAGGAAACCTGCACACTTTCCTGGTATGAGCGTGCACCTCCTCCGGATCTCCAGGACGAAGATTGGGATGGGAAGTTGAAATCAATGGCCATGACGAATGGGGGTGCCGTCCACGACCTATCTTGATGCGAGGGGTTCGCGGGGGGCACGCCCCTCGCGGAGAGAACCACTGTGAGGATTTCTACAGAGTCAAGATCATAGATCCACAGAAGATCGAAGATCTTCCTGTCCGATGAGGCCTGGAAGGCGAATGG
>JAQVHG010000329.1 GCA_028696365.1 Methanofollis sp. | reverse complement strand
ATCATCTCACCCGGGGTTCTGCCCCTGGACCCCCGGGAATGAAGATAGAGCCGGGAAGGTATATTCAAACTTCCTGAAGAGAGATTGTCATCCTCGACCTATCGTGTGGTGGGGGGTGTGGGTGACAGCCAAGCCCCCCGACAGAGAGACCCATACAGAGGATTTCTACAGAGCCCAAAAATTTGAATATCTCCTCGAACCGAAGCGTTTACTTCCAGAAATTCAGAACCCTATCTTCTACCAAGGAGCGTGCCCTCGAAGATTTTCAATCTTCTCGACTCCCTCCGGTCATCCCCCCGATCCCCTGCTGATGAAGAAGCGTGGCTCTCCTAATCATCAGCCATCGCTCTTAATCGTTGAGGGGGAGGGTCAGAGGATTTTAGGATGACCTATCTCACAACCAAAAAATTAGAACAAAACCCCCACCACTCAGGCCTGTCGCTGGCCGGCGATGAACTCCTCGGTCATTGCACAGGCCTCGTCGTCAGGATATTGTTCAGGGGGGTGTTTCATGAAGAACGAAGACGGCGAGACAAGCACCCCGCCGGTCCCTCGCTCAAGGGCAAGTTTGCAGCACCTGATCGCGTCGATGACCACTCCACCTGAGTTCGGGGAGTCCTCGACTGAGAGACGGAGCTCGAGGTTCATCGGGACATCGCCGAAGAGCCGCCCCTCCATCCGCAGGAAACAGACCTTGTTGTCGTTCTGCCAGGGGACGTAGTCGCTTGGCCCGATATGGATGTTCTCCGCATCGAGAGGCTGCGGGAGGACCGACTGGACCGCCTCGGTTTTCGAGATCCTCTTTGAAGCAAGCCGTTCGTGCTTGAGCATATTCAGAAAGTCAGTGTTCCCTCCGGTGTTGAGTTGATAGGTCCGGTCGAGGACAACACCGCGCTTTGCAAAGAGGTCGGCAAGGGTTCTGTGCGTGATCGTCGCTCCCAGTTGCGCCTTGACGTCGTCGCCGATGATTGGGATGCCGCGGGCTCTGAACCGCTCAGACCATTCGGGATCACTCGCAATGAAGACCGGCATATTGTTGATGAGAGCCACGCCGGCCTCGAGGGCGCACTCGGCATAGAACCTGGCCGCTTCCTCTGAGCCGACTGGGAGATAGTTGAGAAGGATCTCCGCACCCGACGCCTTCAGCTCGGCCACGATCTCCTCCTTTGTCGCCTCAGGTTCCTGGCTCAGGACAAAGGTCCGGGCTTCGGGATAGTGCTCCATATGGTTTGAACACCCGTCAAGAACCCGCCCCATCCTGACCGTCCGCCCGGTTTTAGGAACCTCGGGGCAGAAGACCTTTGTGCAGTTCGGCTGAGCAAAGATCGCCTCGGCAATATCCCTGCCCACCTTGCGTGCATCGATATCGAAGGCAGCAACAACCTCGATGTCACCCGGCGTATATCCCCCAATATCCCAGTGCATCAGCCCGATCGCGTCCTGATCTGTACGGTTCCGATAGTACTCGATCCCCTGGATGAGGGAAGACGCACAGTTCCCGACACCGACGATGGCTATTTTTATCCGATCCATAGAACCGTCCACTGGTTAGGATATCGGCCTTTGATACTTTAATTATAACGAATCAGGCCTGGATGGATAATGAATTTTTTCCAAAAATCGCTTTGTAGAATTATTCAGTAGGTATCTCAGGTGGGTGGGTGCCGCTCGAAGGTTGAGAGCCTTCGGTCCCCCTGGTCGTCCCCCCGAACCACCCGCCAAAAATTAGTCGGAGACCCCATAATCCACTTCAAGAGCATATCCCAAAACTCTCTTGGGGTGATCATCCCCTCGAACCGAAGTGCTTCCTTCTAGGGATTCTAAACCCTATCCTCGACCGGGGGGCTTGGCCGCCCCCCGAACCTCTCGCCACACGATATGTAGAGGACGGCAGCCCTTTCGTCACAGTTACCCATGATGCCTTCCCGCCCCTATCGTGATCTCACCCAAAATGAAGAATGAGGTCGTCTCCCACACGACACGTACCGCACCCTGTCAGGGTACATATGGACTTTCTTCAAAGAGTTTCAGTGCGGTTGGTACATGCTTTTTTACCTGATCGTAGAAATAGCGGACATACTGCGGGTCTGAGAGATCGATCGACCCCTGGACTGTCCTCCTCAGCCATTCTGGCAGGGTTCCCTCCTCCTCGACCGAGTTCATGACCACGACCACCGTCTCGTCGACGTCTCGTTTATTTGTCCACCTGTACGGCATACTCACATCCCCTCTTTGGGCTATCACATGACCCCGACATTTATAGGTTCCGCATCCTCCCGACCCCTCGAAACCCTTTAATATGGGACGGCCAATCACCATCCATGACCTGCTGGATTGCCGTCTCTGAAGAGAATAAATGGGAGACTATCAAGGAAAAGATGGTCTGGGCCGTGGCCCAGCGCCACGCCGACACGATCAGCAAGGTCGAACTCGGCGATCGTCTCCTCGTCTATATCCATGACATGGACGATCCTGCTTTTCTTGGGGCCTTCGAGATCGCGTCCGAACTCTATATCAACCGGATCTCGCTTTTCTCAGGGACCGACGAGGTCTATCCGCTCAGGGTAAAACTCAAACCGGTCACGCTCTTCCCCGAACCGGTGCGGGCCGCTCCTCTTGCCGCAGAACTGACGGTGCTCAAGGGCATGGAACACT
>JAQVHG010000044.1 GCA_028696365.1 Methanofollis sp. | reverse complement strand
GGTCGGAACGATCACGCTCTTCTCCTTCGACGCAGACGAAGGGCTTTCCGAGCACACAGCACCGTACGACGCCGTGGTGACGGTCCTCGACGGGGAGTGCGAGGTCTGGCTCGCGGGGGAGACGCACCGGATGAAGGAGGGGGAGACGATCATCTTCCCGGCACACGCCCCTCACGCCCTCTCGGCGGTGACGCGCTTCAAGATGATGCTGACGATGATCAGGGAGTGAGAGACATGCCTGACGAAGGAAAATACTGCACCATCTGTGGTGGAGCCGCCCCCGCAGGCCCTGGGATCAGGACGGTTATGGTCGACGGGAAAGCGACCGGGATCGACCGCTTCGACGAGATCCTCGAAGAGGTCCTCGCCCTCGGTCTTGCGCGCGAGGACGAGATCAGGGACGCACTCCTGACGCGGGTGAAGGCCTTCAACTATGTCCCTACAAAGAAGACCGACGCCTATGCCGAGGCGTTGATGGCCGAGTACCGGGCTGCGGCGGCGAGGTCGAGGTAATTGGTTTTTGGCTCTGTAGAGATCCTCTTCACCTTCCCACCTCTTTGGCCGGGGGCGCTGCCCCCGGACCCCTGGGATCACGATAGGGTCGGGAAGGCATATTCGAAATCCATGAAGAGGGATTATTGTCCTCGACCTATCGTGTTGTGGTGGGGAGACCGGGGGGCTGGCAACCCCCCCGACAGAGAGATCAATCAAGAGGGTTTCTACAGAGCCCAATTTTCGACTGTGTGAACAAGAGCGAACATGAGAAGATCTCTGATCTTCGCTGTGCGAGTGATAACAAGCTTGAGAACAAGGGGATCGAAGATTCCTGATGATAGGGAGATCTTCGATCTTCTATGGGTCTTTTATACTCGATTGAGCCTCTGGAGCGGAGAGGCGGGAAGGCGTGATGATCAGATATGCCGCCCATGATTGGAGATTCTATTATCGTGTCTCCAGGAGAGGGTCTGGTATGTCAGATCGATCAGAACAGGCCGCGGCGTCGTTCTCAGGCGGGCTGAACTGCGCCCAGGCGGTCGCCGGAGCTTTTGCTGCGGAGTGCGGAGTGGACGAGGCGACGGTGCGGAAGTTGGCGTGCGGGTTTGGCGGGGGGCTTGCGCACACAGGGAGGACCTGTGGGGCGGTGAGCGGGGCGGTGCTTGCCCTGGGCCTGGCCCGCGGCACCGCTTTGCCGGGCGACTCTGAGGGAAAGGAGAGTTGTTACACCCTGGTGCAGGAGTTCCTCCGCCGGTTTGCCGACCGCCATGGTTCGACTGAGTGCACCATGCTCATCGGCTATGAACTCTCCGATCCGCGGGGGATCGCGGCGGCAAAGGAGGCGGGGGCGTTTGCGGCGCGGTGCACCGGCTATGTGCGGGACGCAGTGGAGATCGTGGAAGACCTGCTGAAAGAGCCATGAAGAGACGCGTGCATGTGCTCGTCCGCGGCCGGGTGCAGGGGGTCTTCTTCAGGGACGCGACGAGCGAGGAGGCGGCGCGGCACCATGTGACCGGGTGGGTGAGGAACCTCCCCGACGGCCGGGTGGAAGCGGTCTTCGAGGGGGATGCGGAAGATGTCGAGGCCCTGATCGCCTTCTGTCACTGCGGCCCTCCGGCGGCGCGGGTGACCGGTGTCGAGGTGGTGGAGGAGACGTATTCCGGGGACTTTACGAGGTTTTCGGTGCGGTGCTGAGAAGGAGAGGCCCTGATCATAGGTCAGATAAAACTGATTTTACAGCTTTGTAGAAACCCTTACCAATCGTGGGGAGAATGCGTATCACTCGCCTTCCTATAGTCTCTTGCCGGGGGCGCTGCCCCCGGACCCCCGGGAGCACGATAGGGTCGGGAAGGCAGAATCAACGACCATAAAGAAAGTGCTGCTCTCCTCGACATATCGTGGTGCGGCGGGTTTGGGGGGGCGGCAAGCCCCCCGCCAGAGAGATTCATCAAGAGGATTTCTACAGAACTGATTCTACGGCTTTGTAGAATTCTTCTGGAGGACTCACTTTAGCGGAGGACGGGCCGCCACACGATAAGCCAAGGACTGCGATCGGAGCGAGGTTGAGACGATCTGTGATCTTCAAGAGAGCCTTCGGCGCGATTGATGGGGAGGGGAGCATGACCATGATCCCCATCTCATGACTCTTGTAAAAATCCTCACGATGGCCATTCTGCGGGGGAGCAGAACCCTCCGAGAGGAAGATAGAACTGAGAAGGCGCAATCAACGAACATGAAGAGGAGGCTGCCGTCCCCGATCAATCGTGTCGCGGCATGCCCCCGCTAAAGTGAGTCATCCTGAGGGGCCCTACAAAGCCCATCTCATGAGACGTGCTCCCGACCGATGCCAGATCCGAAGGACAACGTCCCTCCATAAACCCATGAAACACTCCTTCTTTTCCAGGGCAGCACGCCAGATCCCAAACCTCATATTCTGTGACAGACCATTACCACGCATGCTTTTCGGCTCTTCAGGGATCAGGAGAAGATATTCGGGAGCATTCGTTGGACTGGCCGTCAAAGTGGGGGTCGCCGTCGGAAAGAGCGGCAAGAGCGCTGTCATTGGTAGAGATACCAGGACAACCGGGCCGCTCATCACCGACGCTGTCACGTCCGGCATGCTCTCGGCCGGCACCGAGGTCTATGACTGCGGGATCGCCCCCACCCCGACAGTCGCCTGCGCCGCCCGTGACCATGCCCTTGGCGTGATGGTCACCGCCTCGCACAACCCGGAGGAATACAACGGGATCAAACTCCTCAATCCTGACGGCTCCTCATTCACCTCGGCTCAACAGCAGGAGACCGAGGCCGCGGTCGAGGCTGGGCGTCCTAGTGGTTGGGAGGAGCAGGGGCGGGTCCACCACCTCGACGCCGTCTCGCTCCACAAGAAGGCGATCTTCGAGAGTGTCACTCTCCCGGATGGGTTACACGCCGTTGTCGACTGCGGCAACGGGGCCGGGAGTGTGATCACCCCCACCCTCCTTGCCGACGGAGGGGTCCACGTCCTCTCCCTCAACGCCGACCCTGAAGGCCGGTTTGTCAGGCCTTCCGAACCCCTGGAGGAGCACCTTCCGTACATGCCCGCCATGGTGAAGAAACACAACGCCTCCTGCGGGATCATCCATGACGGCGACGCGGACCGGATGATGGCCTTCGACGGTGCGGGTCGCTACATCGGTGGCGACCACCTGATGATGCTCTTTGCCGAGTACCTCGGTGCAAAAAAGGTTGTCACCACTGCCGACGCCTCGATGGCCATCGAAGAGGTCGCTGAGGTACGGCGGACCCCGGTCGGGGACACCTACGTCTCTGAAGAACTCCTGCAATGGGGAGACTTCGGAGGCGAAGCCTCAGGGGCCTGGATATTCCCGAAAAATTCTCTCTGCCCGGACGGGATCTATGCGGCCGCTCTCCTCTGCGAGATCGCCGGTGAGTGGGACCTGACCGCAAGTATCGATGCCATGCCCACCTATCCGATCCTGCGAGAGTCCATCGGACTCGACGACGCCCATGAGGTGATGACCGCGATGGGCGCCACCGTCCCGACCGACGGGGTCAGGATCGAGGAAGAGGACGGATGGTGCCTGGTCAGGGCGAGCGGGACCGAGCCCAAGGTGCGGTTCACCGCCGAAGGGAAAGACCTGGCGACGGCAAAACAGATGATGGAGACGGGGAAGGAACGGCTGCGGGCTGCACGCAAGGGAGGGAAGGCCTGATGGAGTGCGTCATTCTCGCCGCCGGCGAAGGTACCAGGATGCGCCCGCTCACTGCCGACCGTCCCAAAGTGATGCTTCCCATCGCCAACCGCCCGATGCTTGAACATCTTGTCTGTGCGGTCAGGGACGCCGGGATCACCTCGGTGGTCCTGGTCGTCGGGTATGGCGAGCGGGAGGTGCGGGAGTGGTTCGGCGACGGCAGTCGGTTCGGGCTCTCGATACGCTATGTCACCCAGCGCCACCAACTCGGCACGGCCGACGCCCTCATGGCCACGAAAGGCCTGACCTCCGGCCGGTTCCTGATGCTCAACGGCGACATGATCGTCGAGAGCAGCGACCTTGCCGCCCTCTGCCAGAGGGAGGCCCCGTGCATGGGGGTGCATGAGTCAGACCACCCACAGGACTACGGGGTCGTCACCATGGACGGCGACCAGATCACCGGACTCGAGGAGAAGTCCAGACACCCCAGGAGCACCAGGATCAATGCCGGCGTCTACCTCTTCGACCAGGAGATCTATGCGAGGGCCGAAGACCTCTCCCTCTCTGGACGCGGCGAGTATGAACTCACCGACGCCCTTGAAGGATACATCACCGAGGGGCGGCTCACGGCCTACCCTCTCAGGACCTGGATGGACGTCGGATCCCCCTGGGACCTCCTTGACGCCAATGCCACGCTGCTTGCCGGCATGGATGCATTGTGCGAAGGCGTCGTCGAGGAAGGAGTCGTCGTCCACGGCAAACTTGTCCTCGGGAAAAATTCGGTCGTCAAGGCCGGGACCTACATCGAGGGCGACTGTGTCATCGGCGAAGGATGTACCATAGGACCCCACGCCTATCTCCGCGGCTCGACCACCATCGGCGACTCATGTCACATCGGCCACTCGGTCGAGGTGAAAAATTCGATCATCTTTGCCGAGACCAAGGTCCCGCACTTCAACTATCTCGGAGACTCGGTCGTCGGCAGCCACTGCAACTTCGGTGCCGGGACAAAGGTGGCAAACCTCAGGCACGACCACGGGATCATCAGGGTCAATGGCCGCTCGACTGGGAGAAAAAAGTTCGGGGCCATCATCGGCAACCACGTCCTCTTTGGGATCAACTGCTCGGTGAATGTCGGCAGCGTCATCGGGAGTTACTCTCTCATCGGGCCGCACAGCCTCGTCGAAGGGACCCTGCAGGACAGGACCGTGATCAGGTGAGGTGAAAAGATATGCAGGCAGTGATTCTTGCAGCAGGAGAGGGCAAACGTCTCCGCCCTCTCACCCACACGGTGCCCAAGGCAATGGTACCGGTGGCCAACCGCCCGATCATCGAATACATCGTGCGGGCACTGGAGAAGAACGGGATCAGGGACATCATCGTCGTGGTCGGCTACCAGAAAGAGCGGGTGATCAGGCACCTCAACAACCTCGACCTCCCGGTGCGGGTCGTCGTCCAGGACCGGCAGCTCGGCACCGCCCATGCCCTGCAGTGCGCCGCTCCCCTCATCGAGGAAGATTTCCTCCTCCTTCCAGGGGACAACTACGTCGACACCGCATCCATCGCACGGATCATGCAGGAGAAGAACGCGGTCCTGAGTTGGGAACACCCCTACCCCTCCAACTTCGGGGTGCTCATGATCAAGGACGGGCTTGTCAGAAAAGTCATCGAGAAACCTGAAGACGCCCCAGGATTCACGGTCTCCACCGGGATCTTCTCCCTTGAACCTGGCTTCCTCAATTATCTTGAGAGCACCGAGATCCCGGACGCCATCAACGCCATGATCGCCGCTGGCACACCGCTCAAGGCCGTCAATGCCGCGGACTGGCAGGACGCCATCTATCCCTGGGACCTCCTGCGACTGAACGCCGCCCTCCTCCGGGGGGTCACTCAGGAACGGGCAGGAAAGATCGGGGCGAACGTGGTGATCAGAGGCCCGGTCTCCATCGGCAGAGGGACCACCATCGGCCCGAACACTACCATCCTTGGCCCGGTGGTAATCGGGGAGGACTGTGCGATCGGTCCCAACTGTGTGATCCTCCCTGAGACCAGCATCGGTGCTAGGACCGAGATCGAACCCTTCACCATGATCGGACAGTCCCTCATCCTTGACGACGTCAGGATCGGGTCGCACGCCCGGATCACCGACGCCGTCATCGGGACCGGATCATGTCTTGGAGATCACATGACCACGGTGCCGTACAAGAGCATCTTTTCCATTGAGGGCGAGTTGATCAGGGCAAAGTTCGGGGCCATCGTCGGCGACAATGTCAGGACCGCCCCATTCTGCGTGCTCAAAAACTGCATCATTGGGAATGGTGTGGAAGTGGAAGATGGGAAGACGATCTATGGGGAAGTCCCAGATGGAGCAAGAATTATATAAAGATTCAGAGGATACTCAGCAGGACAAGAGGGAGTGATGCGGTTTGTGTGGGATTGTGGGATATATTGGATGGCGAGAAGCTGCCCCTATCGTTATCGAAGGTCTAAAAAGACTTGAATATCGCGGGTACGACTCTTTCGGGGTGGCCACAGAAAACGGCCATATCAATGTGATAAAGCGGAGCGGGAGGATCTCTGAGAACGGTGCAGACCTCACCGCTCTCTCAGGGCAGATCGGGATCGGGCATACGCGCTGGGCGACTCACGGCGTGCCAAATGACATTAACGCCCACCCCCACACCGACTGTACCGGCAGGATCGCCGTGGTCCATAATGGGATCATCGAGAACTACGCCCTCCTCAAGAGAAAACTCGTCGAACGCGGACACCAGTTCAAGAGCGAGACCGACACTGAGGTGATCGCCCATCTCATCGAGGAGTATTATGAGGGCGACCTCCTAACCGCCGTCAGCGAGACGATCCGCCACCTCGAGGGATCGTACGCTATCCTGGCCATCGCAGAGAATGATCCCAGGATCATCGCCGCACGCAAGAACAGCCCGCTTGTACTTGGAATAGGAGATGGCGAGGTACTCTGCGCTTCAGACATCACCCCGCTCCTCGAACACACCGAGCGTGCAGTCTATCTTGAAGACAGGGACGTCGCCGCCCTCACCCCTTCCCGTATCGATGTCTACCATGACGGCGTCCATGTCGAACGCTCAGTCAATCACATCACCTGGAGTCTTGAAGATGCCCGCAAGGGCGGGTTTGAACACTATATGCTCAAAGAGATCTATGAGCAGCCTCAGGTCTTCTTCGAGACCGTCAAGTCGATCGAGAAAGATAGTCGACTTGCCATGCTCAGGATCCCGAGTGACATAACCGTGGTCGCCTGCGGGACGTCCTATCATGCGGCCCTGATCTTCCGGTATCTTGTAGAAGAATACAGCCGCAAACGGGTGAGTGTAGAGTTTGCATCGGAGTTCAAGTATTACACTCCGCCGATCAGGGACATGGTCATTGCAGTGAGTCAGTCAGGAGAGACTGCCGACACACTTGCCGCGATAGAACGCGCAAAGACCAGGAATTGCCCAACTCTTGCAATTACCAATATTCTAGGGAGTTCGATCACCAGGAGTGCCGACTGGACACTCTTCATGTGTGCAGGCCCAGAGATCTCGGTCGCTGCCACCAAGTCTTTCACGGCACAACTCGCGGTCTTCATGTGCATCCTCAACGAGATGTGCGATGGAAAATTCACCGAGACCCTTACTCGCGCCCACTGCTCTCTCGAACGGGTGCTCTCCTATGAACTCGAAGATGCCGTTGCGATCATCAAGGACACCTCTGAGATGTTCTATGTCGGCCGCGGGGCCTTTTACCCAGTGGCGCTTGAGGGGGCGCTGAAGATGAAGGAGATCTCGTATATTCATGCCGAAGGCTACGCGGCCGGCGAACTGAAACACGGCCCCTTCGCCCTCCTCTCAGAAGAGACGCCAGTGGTTGCGATCTGCACCCCCTCGCCTACCTACGGAGTGATGCTCTCCAACATCAAGGAGATGAAGGCACGTGGGGCACCGGTCATCGGTATCGGGGTCGAAGGGGACACCGAGGCCCAGAGTATTGTCGACGTCTTCATCCCAGTCCCTGCCGACCACCAGATCGTCCAGACGCTCACCGTCTCGGTGGTTCTCCAGCTCCTCGCGTACCATACCGCCAGAGCCTTAAACAGAGATATCGATAAACCTAGAAATCTTGCTAAGAGTGTGACCGTCGAATGATCGAATACGGCAAGAATAGTGTAGGAGAGGGCGTACGCATCTTTGATCCCGTCACCCTCGGATTCCCCTCACGAGAGCGGATGGGTGAGGAGGACTATCCAGGGACCGTCATCGGGAAAGATGCGGTCCTCAGATCAGGAACAGTGATCTATTGCGATGTCGAGATCGGCGATGGGTTCTCGACCGGGCACAATGTGATGATCAGAGAACGGACAAAGATCGGCGACCATGTAGCCGTCGGGACGTCGACGGTGGTCGAGGGAGAATGTGTCATCGGAGACCATGTCTCTCTCCAGAGCATGGTCTATATCCCGACCAACACCATCCTCGGCGACCATGTCTTTATCGGGCCAAATGCTGTTCTCACCAACGACCGCTACCCGCCGAGGGGCCAGCCTCCTCTGCAGGGCCCGGTGATCAGGGACCATGTCTCGATCGGGGCTGGAGCGGTGCTCCTCCCGGGGGTTACGGTCGGTGAAGGGGCGCTCGTCGCCGCAGGGGCGGTCGTCACCCACGATGTCCCTGAGTACATGATGGCCATCGGATCGCCGGCACGCTTTGTCGACCTTCCTGAGGGGATGCGTGACTGAGATGAGCATCCCGATCGCACGTCCCCTCCTGGGGACCGAAGAAGCGGACGCGGTCTCCGCCGTCCTGGCATCAGGGATGGTGGCTGCGGGCGCGCAGACCAAGAAATTTGAAGAGGAGTTTGCCGGATTCTGCGGGGCTCCCCACGCGGTGGCGACGAGTTCAGGGACCACCGCCCTTCACGCTGCCCTGTGTGCCGCAGGGGTCGGGCCAGGAGACGAGGTGATCGTCCCGGCATTCTCCTTCATCGCCACGGCGACGGCGGTCTCGATGTGCGGGGCGACGCCGGTCTTCGCCGATGTAGAAGAGGCGACAGCGACCATCGACCCCGAGTCTGCCGCAACGCTCGTCACGTCCAGGACAAAGGCCGTCATCGGGGTTCACCTCTATGGCCAGCCCTGCGACGCGGGGGCCGTCGGCGATCTCTGTGCCGACAACAACCTCCTCTTCATCGAGGACGCCGCCCAGGCGCATGGCGCAGAATATCATGGGAAGAAGACCGGGTCGCTCGGCGATCTCGCCTGCTTCTCGTTCTATGCCACGAAGAACATGACCACCGGGGAAGGAGGGATGGTGACGACGAAAGACGACGAGTACGCCGCCCACCTCAGGCGGATCGTCAACCATGGCCAGGCCGAGAAATATCTCCACACCGAACTCGGCTACAACTACCGGCTGACCGATATCGCAGCCGCCATCGGACGGGTGCAACTCGGAAAACTTCCCGCATTCAACCGCCGCCGCCAGGAGACGGCCACCTATTATACCCGCCGTCTCCACCTCAAGGGGCTGCTGACCCCGGTCGTCACTCCTGACCGGAGCCATGTCTGGCACCAGTATGTGCTGCGGGTCACCCCGGCGTGTCCGGTGACGAGAGACGATCTGATGGCGATACTCAGGAAGAAGGGGATAGGCACGGCCGTCCACTACCCCATCCCCATCAACAAACAGCCCCTCTATCAGGAAAGGGCCTCGTCATGCCCGGTCGCCGAGCGCCTCGCCGCCTCGGTCTTCTCCATCCCGGTCCACCCGAGCGTCACCGACGAAGAACGGTCATATATCGCTGCCGCGATCAACGAGGTGGCCTGAGATGGATGCAGGTGTTATCGGGACCGGGTCGATGGGCAGAAACCATGTGAGGGTCTACTCTGAACTGAAGGAGGTCGGGACGACCTATGTCTATGACCTCGACACCGCCGCGGCCGAGCAGGTCGCGGCGACGACCGGGGCGGAGGTCTGCCGTTCGATGGACGAACTCCTCAGAAAGGCCGAGGCGGTCTCGGTCGCAGTCCCGACTCCCTATCACTTCGCCACCGCACGCCAGGTCATCGACGCCGGGGTCAACGCCCTCATCGAGAAGCCCATCTGCCTCACCGCAGAGGAGGGGGCGCACCTCCTTGCCACGATCCCGGATGGGGTCACAGTCGGCGTCGGACACATTGAACGCTTCAACCCGATCGTCGAGGAGATCAGGGGCCTGGTCACCAATCCGCTCTATGTCCAGGTCTCCAGGCACAACCCGACCTCTGCCAGGGTCACGGGTTCCTCGGTCGTCGAGGACCTGATGATCCACGACATCGACGTCGTGCTCCATGCCCTCTTCTCCGGGCCTCACACTCTTACGAGCACCGGGACGCAGGACATTGCCTCGGCCCTCTTCTCATTCGGCAGCACGCCAGTCTATCTCTCGGCGTCACGGAAGGCCTCCAAGAAGGTACGGACGATCTATATCGAGGAGGAAGAGGCGACGATCGAGGGCGACTTCATGACCCAGGAGGTCTATGTCTACCGGAAACCCGGGGCCTATGGCCTGGAGAACGGCCACTATCGGCAGGAGAACATCATCGAGAAGGTGCTCGTCAACAAGGTCGAGCCCCTCAAGACCGAACTCCAGACCTTTGTGCGGGCGGCGCGGGACGGGACACCCTTCCCGGTCACCCCGGAACAGGGGCTTGCGAATCTCAAGGTCTGCGAGGAGATCAAGAAAGGACTCCTTGCCTGAGAGAGAAGGCACACCATGACAGATACACTCAGAGAACTGATCAGAGCACGAGGGCCGATCAAAAAGATCGGGGTTGTCGGGATGGGCTATGTCGGCACCCCCGCCGCCGCACTCTTTGCCGACCTCCCAGGAATCGAAGAGGTCGTCGGGTTCGAGCGCGGTTCCCCGGTCTCTGAAGAGAAGGTCGCCACCCTCAACCGCGGCGAGTGCCCGCTGAAGGGCGAAGAGCCAGGACTTGCAGCACTGATCAAAAAGGTCGTCGACGCCGGGTCCTTCAGGGCCACCGGGGACTATGCCCCGGTCGCCGACCTGGACGCCGTGACCATCTCAGTCCAGACGCCGTTCAGGAACAAAAAAGATCTGGTCCCTGACTACACTCCCCTCAAGAGCGCGCTCAGGTCGGTCGGCGAGCACCTCACTGCAGGGGCGCTCGTCGTCGTCGAGTCGACGGTCACCCCGGGCACCACCTCAGGGATGGCACGAGAAATTCTCGAAGAAGCCTCAGGACTTGTCGCCGGGGAGGACTTTGCCCTGGCGCACGCCCCCGAGCGGGTGATGGTCGGACGGTTACTCAGGAACCTCAGGGAGCACGACCGGTGTGTCGGCGGGATCGACGAGGTGAGCACCGCTCGGGCTGTCGACCTCTACACCCCACTTCTCACCACAGGTCAGGTCATCCCGATGACCGCCACCGCCGCCGAGGTCACAAAGACCGCGGAGAACACTTTCCGCGACCTCCAGATCGCCGCCGCAAACCAGCTCGCCCTGTACTGCGAGGCGATGGGCGTCAACTTCTATGAGGTCCGCACCGGTATCGCCTCCCTCAAAGGCGAGGGGATCACCAGGGCGATCCTCTGGCCTGGGGCCGGGGTCGGCGGCCACTGTCTCACCA
>JAQVHG010000043.1 GCA_028696365.1 Methanofollis sp. | reverse complement strand
AAAGAGCTCTGCTGAAGAACAAAAGAGAAGATCAAAGATGAAGTATATCGTCGTGCTGGGGGATGGGATGGCCGACGAACCCCTCGAAGAACTCGGCGGCCAGACCCCCCTCGAATATGCAGATACGCCCAACATGGACCTCGTCGCAAGAGACGGGCAGTGCGGACTCTTGAAGACGGTGCCGGATGGGTTTGAGCCAGGAAGCGATGTCGCAAACCTCTCGGTCCTGGGCTATGACCCGCGGACCTGCTATACGGGTCGCGGTCCGCTGGAGGCGGCAAGTATGGGAGTCCCCCTGGCGTCCTCAGACTATGCCTACCGCTTCAACCTGGTTACGCTAAGAGACGGCGTGATGGAGGACTTCAATGCCGGGCATATCACGAGCGAGGAGGGGGCCTCCCTCATCAACTCCCTTGCCGTGCCTGGTGCAGAGTTTCACCCTGGGGTCTCGTACCGCAACCTGATGGTCGTCCACGAGGGCAAGGGCTCTGAGACCACCCCGCCCCACGACATCGTCGGGCAGGAGGTCGCCCCCTACATCCCGAAAGGTAAGGATGCTTCCCTCCTTGCACGGTGTATGGAGGCCGCAGAGCATGCATTTGCCGACCACCCCGTGAACCGCGCCCGCACGGCCGCAGGAAAACTCCCGGCCACGACGATCTGGCCGTGGAGCGGCGGGAAGCGCCCGGCGATCCCGGACTTCACAGAGCGTTGGGGACTTGCTGGGGGGATGATCTCGGCGGTCGACCTTCTCAACGGGATCGCGACCTATGCCGGGATGGAGGTGGTCCATGTGCCGGGTGCCACCGGGTTCATCGACACCGACTACCAGGCGAAGGCGCGCTATGCCCTCAAGGCCATCGAGCACCTCGACTTCCTTTATATCCATGTGGAGGCGCCAGACGAGGCCGGGCACATGGGCAGTGTCGAGGAGAAGGTGAAGGCGATCGAGGGAGTCGACGGACTGCTCGGCACGGTCCTCGATCACTTCGACGGGGCGGTCGCCCTCCTCCCCGACCACCCGACGCCGATCAGACTCAAGACCCACACCAGCAACCCAGTCCCCTTCGCGGTCCTGGGGCATGGTGCGGACGCCACCACAAAATACTCAGAGCGCGAAGCGGCAAAGGGGGCCTACGGCCTGAGAAACTCCGCTGACCTCCTGCCTCTTCTCTTCGGGCGGAAGGGCGCGTAGATTTTTTTCTTTTTTTGGGTCTGGAGAGATCTCCTTGTCAGGGAACCGACACTCAATAATTTTCAACCTCCATATCTCAGGAAAATATTTCTGAAACAATATATGCTGTCACATCCACAGCACATATTATAGAGGCGATGATCACGTCGAAAAGACAGAATGGAGAAAAAATCTATGCAAACCAATCTCTCCCTACACATGAATATGAGGAGTTCAAGGAACACTGCGACCACATCAATATGAAATACGGCCTCCAGGTCGAGAACCTGATGAAGGACTTCAACCTCATCATGCTGTCGAAAAAAGGGAGAGAGATCATGCTGAAGATCAACGACACGTGGGGCCAGGTCAGGGAACTGGAAGGCGAACTTGACGAGAGGGACGGTCTGCCGCACCGGGTCGAGAGAGTCCAGGCGAATCACTACGTCGATACCAGAATCTACCAGGAGTTCAAAGAACATTGTGACCAGATAAGCATTGGGTATAGTCTCCAGATCGAGAACCTCATCCGTGATTTTAACCAGATCATGTGGAGAAAAAGCAATGATGAAGCCATACAAAAGGCCAGATCCATGTGGAGTAGAGTCCAAGAACTGGAATCCGAGTTGAAAGAGGGATTCGAATGTACGCACCCCCCGGCAAAACTCTGAGCCCTGCTGAGGCCGACGAGATCAGAATCAGGGTTGGAGACGCGATTCAGGAGATTGAAGACGAGTACGGCGTCAACATCATCCCATCCCACCCCAAACGAGAAAAGAGATATTTTCTTTACGGGATAGTAGTGGGAACCCTCTG
This sequence comes from Methanofollis sp., assembly GCA_028696365.1. Taxonomy (GTDB): domain Archaea; phylum Halobacteriota; class Methanomicrobia; order Methanomicrobiales; family Methanofollaceae; genus Methanofollis. The sequence goes on along the minus strand of JAQVHG010000043.1, from coordinate 9,351 downwards.
CACCGCAATCGGGACCATCGTGTTCATCTCTGTCGGTCTGTGACCGATCTAGAAATCCACATACTTACTACGATATCTTTGTCCAAGAAGAAAGTGTGCGGCATCAGAACCCTGCAATCATCATCAATCAGAGGGGGTAACTCTCATCATCTGCCGCGCGCAAGAGATTGCTATAAGAGAATTTAGTGCCCTAGGGTATTATTCTTCCCTGACATCCGCGTCCCCCAGTCCCCCAGATGAGGAGCAGCAGGTAGAGACCCATGACATCGTTTACCATCGCCAAGAAACTTCGTGAACTGGAGAAAGATGTCGGCACCCTCTCGCCGATGCAGAAGATCCTTCTCGGCACCGACGGGTCGGTGACCACCCTTCTTGAAAATGTGTTAGGCTGCGAGGTGACCGTGCACACCCTCTCCCAGGAAGTGGTGCCTGCCGACGAACGTGTGGCTGCATCTCTTGACATCAGTGCAGGAGAACCGGTCAACCACCGTATCGTAACCCTGAACGAGAGTGAGAGTGGGAAGGCCCTTCTGTACGCATCGTCAGATACCCCGCTCTCCAGACTCGAACCCTCATTCAAAGACGACCTCATGCGGGCCGACATCCCGATCGGGCGGATCATGCAGATGCACCAGATCGAGGCGCGGCGCGAACTCGACGACGTGAAAGCATGCCGCGCCGGCACCGGCATCAGCAACATCCTCGGGACCGTCCGCCACGAACCTCTGCTCTCCCGCAGGTATCGGATCATCGCGGGTGGCGCCCCCCTCATCACCATCAGGGAGACCTTCCCATACTACAACTTCTCCGACGAAGCCAGCGTGATCGTGGAGGCCCCGGCACGGATCCATATGGCCCTCATCGACATGAACGGAAGTTCCGGGCGAGTCGACGGCGGGATAGGGCTCTCGGTCGAGGAACCGACCATCGTGATCGAGGCGAAACAGAGGAGCGAACTCTCAGTGAAAGGAGACGAAGAGAGTGCAAGACGTGTGAAAAAAACAGCTGAAAAAGTCCTTGCTGCGCTTGGGGTCAAGGGAGGTGCCGAGATCACGCTCCACCACACCTATCCCGAGCACATCGGGCTTGGGAGCGGCACGCAACTCGCCCTTGCCACCGCTCGCGTCCTCTCCGCACTCTACCGTCCCATGGAGACAAGAGAGATCGCGTCGATCGCAGGGAGGGGCGGGACGTCAGGGATCGGGACCGCGGCATTTGAGTCGGGCGGTTTCATTCTTGACGGCGGGCATAGTTTCGGTCCTTCTGGAGAGAAGTCAGACTTCAGACCGTCTGCAGCATCAGGCGGGGTGAAGCCGGCACCGGTGCTCTTCAGACACCCCTTCCCTGAAGATTGGCAGGTTCTCCTGGCCACGCCTGCTCTCCCAGAAGGTGCAAGCGGGAAGGCTGAGGTAGATATTTTCCGACAACACTGCCCGGTGCCCCTCAACGAGGTGCAGGCACTCTGCCATGCCGTGCTGATGCAGATGCTTCCCGGCCTCGTCGAAAAAGACCTCGACCTCTTTGGGACAGCGGTGAACACAATCCAGGGCCTCGGGCTCAAGCGGTGTGAACACAGTCTTCAGCCGCCCCTCATCCACGACCTGATCACGACCCTCAGAGAGGCTGGCGCTGCAGGGGTTGGACTGAGTTCTTTTGGCCCGACAGTCTATGCAATCGGGGACACAGGAATGCAAGACGTTCTCAGGGCGGCGGATGAGGCGATGAAAGAGACCGGAGGGACAGCCCTCCTCACCCATGCCAGAAACTGCGGGGCACATGTCAGGGTCGCCCAGGGAATTAACTGACGAATATACACTGATATAGATATAGTACCCATATTCCTGTGAGAACCATGCCTGGAAAGAAGACGCTCACACTCGGGATCACCGTCAACCTTGACAACTACGAGAACCTCCGCCTCGAAGTGGCCGGAGAGGTGGAGTCACAGGAGGACGCCGATGAACTTGCAGGATACCTGGACGAGATCCTGGGACGACTCGGACGTGGCGATGAAGCGACTGCCGAACGGGTGGATGCCTACCGCCGCCGGGTCTTCTCCACAAAGGAGACCACAGAGCCTGAACAGCCTGCCCCTACGAAGGAGCAGACCGTGCTTGTCCCGCCCATCGAAGTCGAAGAAGAGGAGAAGACGGAGGACATACCTGCCCCTGAAAAACCAACAGAGCCAGCACCTGCCCCCTCTCCAAAACCGGTAACGGCAGCCCCCACTCCAGCACCAGAAAAACCCGCAGCACCCGCGCCCACGCCCGCACCGGAACCGGCACCATCCACTTCCACACCAGTGGCGGCAGCGCCAACACCTGCCCCCGAAAAACCGGCAGAGCCAGCACCGACATCAAAGCCAGCTCCAGCCGCAGCCGAGGCGACCTGTGAGGAGTGCGGGGGACCAGTCCAAAAGACCGAGAAGCAGATGAGCCAGCTCTTCCTGAACAGAACCCTCTGTAAGGAATGTATGGACAAATTGACTCGCCACCAGTGAATGCTAGGGTATTGTGCAGATCTAGACCCTATAAATAAAGACGGAACAAGGGATAGATAATGAAAAAGGATCTCCTCATGTGGGACGAGACACTCTTCCGGGATCCTGAGGTCTTTGAGATCGATTATGTCCCTGAGCAGTTCAACCACAGGGAGACCCAGATGCGAGAACTCGCCTTCCAGATCAAGCCTGGATTCAGGGGAGGCAGACCACTCAACACCATCTGCAGGGGGCTCCCAGGTACCGGGAAGACGACAAGTGTGCGGAAACTCTTCGCACAGGTAGAAGAGGAGGAGAGCGCACTTGTCCCAGTCTACATCAACTGTCAGATCGACAACACCAAGTTCGCCATCTTCGCCCAGATCTACCAGAAACTCGCTGGTCGTCATCCCCCAGCTTCGGGCACTTCGTTCAAGCAGATCTTCAACGTCGTCGCCAAACTCCTCTTGAGAGAAGAAAAAGTTCTGATCGTCGCCCTTGACGATGCAAATTATCTTCTGTACGAGAACGAGATCAACAAAGTCCTCTATCCTCTCCTCCGCTCACACGAGACCTTCCCTGGCACGAGGATCGGAGTGATCACGATCATCTCTGACATGAATGTCGATCTCTCCCGCGAGGTCGACCCCAGGGTCTTCTCAGTCTTTAGGCCGACCGAGATCTACTTCCCCCCGTACAGCGCCAACGAGGTGCGCCACATCCTCTCTGAGCGCGTGATGGCCGGGCTGTATCCTGGAGCCCTCCCTGATTCGATGCTCGACCTGATCGTAGAACAGACGATGAAGAGCGGTGACCTGCGGGTCGGGCTCGACCTCCTTAAGCGTGCCACCCTGAACGCGGAGATGGCGGCACGTCGGCAGGTGGAGGAGACCGACATCTGCCAGGCATATGAGGTCTCGAAGTACCTTCACCTCACCTTCACGCTCAGGGCCCTGAAAGATGAAGAGAGAGACTTAGTGCGGGTAATTGCCGAGATGAGCCAGGATATTGACGAGAGCGAGGAGATGAACGCCGGGGGGGTGTACGAAGAGGCAAAAAAGCATATGAAACTCGGGTATACGAGATATTACGAGATCATTAAGAAACTCGATGCCATGCGCCTCATCAACCTCAATTATCGGCGAGGAAGGGGCCGGACGCGAGTCATCTCCCTGAGATATGAACCCATGCGCATCCTCGAACTCCTGGTCTGAGAGATCGATTGGCAAGTCTTATCTGTTCTCTCCTCGTTCATTATGTGAACGGTGATAATTCCATGCTGAGCGTGAATGAACAGGCCCTTGATATTTTCAACGATATTTTCGAGTACCCAGAAGAGTACAACGTTGCGGCACACGAACTGGATAATGGCGCCAGGATCGTCGATGCCGGCGTCTCGGTACCAGGCGGCTACCAGGCTGGACGGGTCTTTACTGAGATCTGTATGGGTGGTCTTGGCGATGTGAACTTCACGATGGGCCAGATCAAAGGGATCCCGATGCCTTTCATCGAGGTCTCGACCGACTTCCCATCGATTGCGTGCCTTGGTGCACAGAAGGCAGGCTGGACGGTCAAGGTCGGGAACTACTTTGCAATGGGATCAGGCCCAGCGCGGGCACTTTCCCTCAAGCCCAAACACACCTATGAAGTGATCGACTACCAGGACGAGTGTGACTCTGCAGTGATCTGCCTGGAGAGCGACCACCTCCCGAACGGTGAGGTCATGCAGTTCATCGCTGACGCCTGCGAGGTAGATGTCGCCAACACCTGCGCGATCGTTGCGCCGACTTCCTCAATCGTGGGTTCGATCCAGGTCGCAGGCCGGTGTGTCGAGACCGCAGTCTACAAACTCAACGAACTCGAATTTGACACGAAAAAGATCGTCGCCGCCATGGGTACTGCACCGGTCCCGCCGGTCCGCGGCCCGAAGATGGCCATGGGCGTCACCAACGATGCCACCATCTATCACGGCCAGATCACCCTGACGATGGACGCCCCTGAGATCACAGATTACCTCGAAAAGATCCCGTCTAACAAGTCGAAGGGGTATGGCAAGCCTTTCAACGAGATCTTCAAGGAGGCGGGCTACGACTTCTACAAGATCGACACCTCCCTCTTCTCTCCGGCCGAAGTGATCATCAACGAGCTCTCCAAGGGCGTAGTTTATCACGTCGGCGAAGTGAACCCCGATGTGACCCTGCAGTCCTTCGGGCTCCAGTAATTCTTTTTTAGCGCTGTAGAGACACTCATATTTTCGTCATATCCACTCTTGATCCCAACCTGTGAACATACTTGTTGCCGCTCCCATTTTGGAGACCTACAGGTCCATACCGATCAAAAATTTTCTATCTCAGAGATCTGTAGAACTCGACATGAACTCCGCGGCTTAGGTATATGGGAGGAAAGAATGTTCATGAACTTCAGGGGCGATCTTCCTCATCAATCGCGCCTGGGGCAGCGCCCCCCGGAGCCTGGGATGAGGATAGGATCAGGGAGGGTAGAGGGGCGATCATTCTGAAAGATTTTCTATCCCCTGTATATCGACTTCATCAGGATCTGGTGAGTTCAAACTCTGTCTTTGTAGAAATTCTCATGATAGTTTTCTGTGTCGGGAGGCTTGCCGCCCCCGGTCCCCTTGCGTCAGGATAGTACAGAGTACGGTGGACCCCTTATCATCTTCATCGATTGTGCCTTCTTGACCGTATCTTCATTCTGGGGTCAGGGGAATGCGACCAGGGGGAACCTGAGAACACAGACAATCGAAGAGTTCCTGTGAAGAAAAAATATGGGCTCTGTAGAAACTCTCACCAATCCCTGGTGTGAGCGTGACTCATCCACCTTCCTCATCATCTCACCGGGGGCGAGGGGGAAGGTGACGAATGCATGGTGCGCGATGAAAAAGTTAGAATCTCGGCTCTGTAGAAATCCTCTTAATGAATCTCTTTGACGGGGGGGCGTGCCACCCCCCGAACCCCCCGCGTCACGATATCGTGGTCTCCCAGGGTCTGGGGACAGCGCCCCCGGCGGAGGCTACGGGAAGGCGGATGACACGCATTCTCCCTACGATAAGTGAGAGGTTCTACAAAGCCGGAACCTCTTCATTGTCATCCATCGCTCTTCATCGGTGAGGGCGAGGGCCGGAGAGTTTTGGGATATGGTCATGGTAAATCCTCACCAATCCCGGGTGAGTATGTGACTTCAACCACCATCTTGCTCTGCTCTCCAACCCTGTAGATGATGATTGGGGTGATGAGAAGGCATCAATCGAAGTGCTTGGAAGAGATTGTGCCGTCTTCGATCTATCATGTGGCGAGAGGAGGCGAGGAACACACGCACCTTGCCAGAGATCCCCGTCCAGAAGTATTCCAAAGTTGAATTTTCCCCTCGGCTCAAATCCAGGTAACCTTCGGCTCAGCCCGCACCGGCATCTCAGGACGCTCGCCAGGATATCCAAAGATCAATGGGGCGATGATCGCATAGCCAGGCGGCACCTCTAACCTCTTCATCAATTCAGAATTCCCCACGACTGGCCCGGCCGATCCGATCCAGCAGCTCCCAATCCCCATCGCATGGGCGGCAAGCATCATGGTCCCGGCGCAGAGGGTGCAGTCATAGGTGCTGTACGGGTTCTTCTCGTCACCAAGCACAAGGACAAGCGCCGAGGCGCCGTAGAAGATCTCGAAGTCCTCCCTGGAAAGGAGGTCTCGAAATACTACGGCCATCTCATCGGTGGCACCCTCCAGCATCCCACGGAGGACTGGTTTGCAGTAGTCAGAGATCTGCTTCATCAGCGCACGGTCCCTGACGACGATAAACTGCCAGGGCTGGAGACCCATGGCAGTCGGGGCATGGATCCCGGCCTCGATGATCGCGGCGACTGTCTCTTCGTCGAGGGGTCGCTCCTCATATGCTCTGATACTCCGCCTCTCCTTGATGGCCGCAAGGACCACCTCCACCTCTGTCGGCATGGCCGGTCCTGTGCCGCACCGTGAGATAAAATAGTTTGGTCCTGAGATTTTTTTTCACCAACACATCTGGTCGGTCCAAGCGGAGTGTCCATCGGGGCGATGGTGATCCAAGAGATATGTATCATCTCTGATCCTGTCCTAGTGCAGGACGTGAACAGAGCGAACATGAGGCTATTTTAATCTTGAGGGCCGGGAGAATGACCGGCAAGAGTCGAGAACAGAGAATAGGATCCGCATTTTCTGTGCACGATAAAATATTTCATATTTTTTTTCTTCGCAGGGAATCTCCGATTCCCAATGATAGGAAGATCTTCGATCTTATGTGGATCTTTTATTTTCAAGCTCTGTAGAAATTCTCACCACAATAGGTAAGAGTTTCTCCAGAGTCCAGATATCTGTTCTATAGGTAATCATGAGAATCTGATCAGACTCCGTCCTCCCTCTACTGATATGGAACATATCTCAAAACTCACGAGGGTTGAAAATAATCTTGAATTGAATTTTTTCGTTCCTGAATTTCTAAACCCTATCCTCCACCAGGGGGCTTGGCCGCCCCCCGGACCCCCCGCATCACAATTGGTCATGGACAGCAATCCCTCTTCATGGATTTCAAATATGCCTTCCCGACCCTATTTTCCTCCTGGGGTCCGGGGGCAGCGCACCCGGCACGGTGGAGTTGGAAGGCATGAAGCCATCGTTGGGCAACGAAGAGAGGGAGGATCTCTCCACCACATTTTGTGCTCTCTTCTAAGAAGGGGGAGGACGGGAGAGTTTTGGGATATGCTCATGCAGAGAATAATAATATCCTCTGAGTGATCACCCCTCCGCATTCCCATCTCAATTGCGAAGGTGGGTTCGAGGGTGTGAGAGCGAGAGCAAATTTGAGAGAATCTCCACCAGAAAGTTCCTTCCCGCCACCCTATCAATAAACAGAGAGATCATGAATGTCCTCGAATCCTGCGGCATTACCTTTATTCAATTATAATGAGGAGTACCGCGCATGACAGACCATGTTACCCTAGGGAAAGATTTCAAACCCGCCCCTCAGTTCAAGAGATATTATTTCCTATCTCTCGTCTTTACTGGGATACTCTGCGCCCTCTTCATCGTACTCCCGGTCTCGCTTGCCGAAGAAGAATGGCTCACCCTCCTCTTTGGAGGAGGCGTACTGGCTCTCCTCATCTTCGTCGCCGTCTGGATCCCTCTGTATTACAGGAGCATCGTCTATCATCTCACTGACACTGAGATGACCTGGAAACGGGGGGTTTGGTTCAGGAGCACCGGGATCGTCCCGTACAACCGGATCACCAATGTCGATATCGTCCAGGGCCCGGTGATGCGGATCTTTGGCATCTCCAATCTTCGTATCCAGACAGCCGGATACTCGGCCCAGGCCCAGGCCGAGATCAGGATCCTGGGTATCGAGAACCCCGAACCTCTCAGAGAACTGATCATGGCACAGGTGCGCGGACGCCCACCGGTGGCGGCGGCGACTGGAGGCGATGAAAAAGAGACCGCACCGGCCCATGGAGAGACGGGTCAGGAGGCGGTCGTCGTAGAGTTGCGGGCAATCAAAGAGTTGCTTGAGAGGATAGCCGAAAAATAACTGGCACGACCTCTTTCATCCTCACAGATGGAGGGAAAATCTGGCGACGAAGAGCACGTGATCGGTCCTGCCTCGATCCCTCCACCTTCTCCCAGAATGACCAGCACGGACCGAGAAAAGCAACACGTTTAATACCGACAATGAGAAACATTTATGAACACTGGGCTTGTGGTCTAGTCGGTTATGACGTCGCCCTTACACGGCGAAGATCTCCGGTTCGAACCCGGACAGGCCCACTCATTTCTGTAGTTCTTGATTACGACAAACATCCCGATTTTATTCCTCAGCACATATGGAATATCTCCATCCCTTAGGGAAGGACATGTGAAAACTCTGTAGAATTCAGCATGAGTTGGGATCGCACCTCGGGCAGACGAGGAGCATATCCCGAAACTCTTTGGAAGTGAACCATCTCATCAAACCAGAGTGCTTCCTTCCAGAGATTCAAAATGCTCTCCTCGACCGGGGGGCTCGCCGCTCCCCAAACCCCCCGATGATAAAGATTGACGGAGGATTGCATCCCGTCTTCATGGTTTTATCTCTGCCTTCCTGTCCCTATCTTGCTCATGGGGGTCCGGGGGCGGCGCCCCCGGCATGAGGGGGGGGGAGGCGATGAAAAAGCAGAGATTTCTTCATTATCATCCATTGCTCTTCATCGGTAAAGAGGAGAGTGAGAGAGTTTTGGGATGACCTTGAGATAAAAAATGATCGTGGGGTCTCTCGGGTGTGCGCTGATCCGTGCTCCCCCTTCGGAGCAAGGCACCATCGAATTGCCGCTCCCGCCTCTCTTCGCCGCGGGGGATTCTGAGGGGCACAACCCCCGACGTGAGATTGTGGTGAAGATTCTATGATCGGGGTGGCCTTCCCCCATCAATCGCACCGCGGGCTCCATCGAAAATCAGAGATCCACAGAAGATCGAAGATCTCCCAATCATTGGGAATCTTCGATTCCCTCTGTTCTCAAGTTCCCTCCGGTCGCAGCCTCCAGGCCCTCGAATAGCGATTGGGAGGGGAAGGCAGAATAAACGAATATGGAGAGAGGGTTGCAATCCGACGACGCCCTTCAGGGGGTCAGGTCAGGGAGGGCAGCTAGCCCCCCTGTCGAGGATATATTCCTGAAGGGAAGCGTTTCAGTTTGAGGAGATGTTCACCCATAGAGAATCTTGGGATATGCTCCGCCCCATGGTAAACCCTATGGAGAGGTTTGTGATAGAAATTAAATCTAGGGCTCTGTAGAAGCCCTCACCTATTGCTGAGAAAGAGCAACGAACGCCTTTCATCCTCCTCACCGATCGAGT
>JAQVHG010000328.1 GCA_028696365.1 Methanofollis sp. | reverse complement strand
GTCGCCGCCCACTGTTGCTGGCTCGATTCAGCCGACTGCGCACTTCTTGGCAACCGCGGCGTCTTTGCGTCTCACAATCCTGCAAGCAACATGAAACTTGCCGTGGGCCGGGCGATGCCGTACGAATGGTTGAAGGAAAGAGGTGCCGGGCTCTGTCTCGGGACCGACGGGTGCTCGTCCAACAACAACCTTGACCTCTTCGAGGAGATGAAGTTCGCCGCCCTCCTCCAGAAGTTCTACTGGCGCTCGCCGACTCTCCTCCCAGCAGAGGAGGCGCTTGCCATGGCCTCGGCGAACGGCGCTGCGGCACTCGGCTTTGAAGGCGGACGGCTCGAAGTCGGTGCCCCTGCTGACCTGGTCCTCCTCGACCGCCGGGCCTCATGCAACACTCCGCTCTATAACTCCGCTTCGAACGCCGTCTATGCCTGCAACGGCGGTGCGGTCTCCACCGTGCTCTGCGACGGCCGCGTTCTGATGCAGGACCGCGTCGTCCCTGGTGAAGATGAGGTGCTGGAGGGCGCACGGCAGGCGATCGCCGGACTGCTCGCACGGCACCGTGCATCATCTGAATAAAACTCGAATAGATCAAGAACGGGATAGTGGCGCCGCCTTCGAAGACACCGGTCTTCGTATGGTTGTCCCCTTCCCACTCACACCATTTTCACGTCCATAGAGGATATTGAAGGATCTTGCCTGACAGAAGGGTGAAGATCTCTTCAGATGGCTCTATCTGGCGGGGGGTTTGCCGCTCGAAGATCAAAGATATTCTCGACTGCTCGAAGACCTGCGGGTCTTTTCAAGTTCGCTCCGCTCACACCCCCCAAAACCCCCGCCACATGATATGTCGATGACGACAGCACTCTCGTCACAGTCGTCCATTGTGCCTTCCCGACCCTATCGTGCTCCTGGGGGTCCGGGGGCAGAGCCCCCGGCCAAAGGGGAGGAAGGCGGGTGACACACGTCTCACCCACACAAGAGGTGAGGGTTTCTACAGAGCCAAAATATCTCTGATCTCCGAGCAGTCGAGAAAGCCGGAGGGTTTCGAGCAGTCAAGAAGACTCGCAACTCTTCGAGCGGCCAGCCCCCCGACAGAGAGATGCATCAAGAGGATCTCTACAGAACTCTTCAGAGTCCTTCCCCCTGATGGTCTCGCCGGGACAGACGTCAAGGAGATCATATTTATGTGCCGCGTCAGGTAATGACTCCTGACCCCCTGCGGGCAGACGACCTGGCAGGGGCATGGAGGAGAACATTATGGTCGGGATCACACGTGAGGCGATCGACCCCAGCGCACCGACGAAGGCACCGAGCGCCGCCCTGGCGGGTTCGGTCGTCACCTATGTCGGCCGGGTGCGGGCTGAGGAAGGGTCTACCGGGCTTTTGATCGAGGCTGATGTCGAGCAGGCGACAGACACGTTGGCGTCGATCAGGGACGAGGCGGTGAGGCGTTTTGGGCTGAGCTGTGCCGATGTCGTGCACCGCGTCGGCGAGGTGGATGAGGGAGACGTGGTCCTCCTGGTGGCGGCGGGCGCACCTGAGAGGGACGTGGCCTTCGAAGCATGTGAGTACATCGTCAATACGATCAAGGAAGAGCGGGTTGTCAGGAAAAAACCAATGCTCGCGGTGTGAGCATCAAGAGAGCCGCTCAAACTCCAAAAAAAATCTTTTTTTCTCCAGGTCGGGGGAGGTGCCTTTTAACCCAAGGCCGTGCCATGGGGACGCATGCCCTACACCTTCACTCTCATCACCGTCGAGGAGAAGGAGGACCTGGCGGCGCGGTATACCGACGCAGTCACCCACGAGGTGAAGTCAGAGATCTTCGGGTGCTGTATCAAACTTCTCACCGACGAGAAAGGGACAAAGGAGCGATGGGAAGAGAACTTCTACTTCATCTCCCAGAACATTCGTTCTCATGGCCGTCTCTATCATCTCAAGGACTCCACGCTCCCGGCCGAGACGCTCCTCTACGATCCCCAGTCCAGGACCGCGTTTCTCATCAATGTCACCTACTATGGTCTGGTCAAATCGCTCGCTCTCTCGGTTGCAGGAGATATCCTTGAGGAGGAGCATGGGACGCACTCAGTCCATGGAGCCTGCGTCGATGCCGACGGCCGGGGCATCGCACTCCTCGGCGAGTCAGGGGCCGGCAAGACCACTCAGACCTACGGCCTCCTCCTGGACCCGCGGGTGCGGGTGGTCTCAGACGACTGGTTCTTTGCCAGGGTCTATGGGAACGATGTCTTTGCATATGGGTCTGAGAAGAACTTCTATATCAGAGCCGACCTGGCCAAGGCCTGGCCGGCGTTTGAAGACCTTGTCGGTCGGGCCGACCTCGACGCCGAGGAGCGGGCGGTGGTCGACCTCAGGTCTGTGGTCGGGAAGGGTCGGGTCCTCCCGATGACCACGCTGCGGACGGTGATTTTTCTCAGACGCCACGAAGGAGGGGCGGTGCAATGCCGTCAACTTGACCCTGAGGACGCCCTTGAAGTCGCGTCGGCCGCCAGATACTTCAACCCCCCCCTCCTGGTCAGGACGCCTTTCAGGGAGGAGATACGCCTCAGGTTCTTCGCCTCACTCCTTGAGGCGAGCTGGGTCTTTGAGGTCACAGCCGGGCCGACACCTGCCGGGACGCAAGCAGTGCTACGAGAGATTGTGCTTGGGGAG
>JAQVHG010000327.1 GCA_028696365.1 Methanofollis sp. | reverse complement strand
GAGGCAACGAAAGTACGACAGAGAGAACTGGAGGCCTCGCTCCTCTCAACCGAGCAGAGAGAGAGGATGGTCCAGAGGTACCAGGAAGCCGGGCGGTGTCTCCTCCTCCTCGACTACGACGGCACCCTCGCCCCATTTGTCTCCAGGCCCGAGCACGCGGTCCCAGACCCTCCCCTCCTCTCCCTGCTCAGGGCCCTGGCCGCCGAGGAGGGGACCGAGGTGGTGATGATCAGCGGCCGGGACCGCCGGACCCTAGCCGAGTGGTTTGGCAACCTGGCCGTCGGGCTCATTGCCGAGCACGGAGTGTGGGCCTGCCGGCCTGGCGGCGAGTGGCAGCGGACCGCCCCTCTCCAGCAGGAGTGGAAGAAGGAGATCAGACCGGTCCTTGAACGCTATGTCGACCGGACGCCTGGCTCGTTCATCGAGGAGAAGGACTTCTCTCTGGTCTGGCACTACCGGATGGCCGATCCAGACCTGGCCTCTGCACGGGTGAAGGAACTGAAGAGTATGCTCTTTGACCTGACCGCCCACCGAGATCTCGACATCATGGAAGGGAGCCGGGTGCTTGAGGTGAAGAGTGCGGGCTACAACAAGGGACGGGCGGCGGCCGAGTGGCTGGACGACGGGCCCTGGGATTTTGTCCTCGGGGTAGGGGACGACTGGACCGACGAGTATCTCTTCGAAGCCCTCCCAGAAGGGGCGTGCTCGGTCAAGGTCGGGATGGGGCTCTCCAAGGCCAGGATGCATGTACGGTCGCTCAGGGAAGTGCGGGCCCTCCTTGAAGACTGCCTCAGACCAGGGGGCGGGGAAGAGATATAAGGGCGCGGGTGTCCCTGAGGGGTGAGGCGCAAGGGCGAACGCCTGGGGGGAAACGGTATGCGAAGCCTGGACGACTATCATGGGATCGTGAGCGACCGGCAGATCTACGAAATCTACCAGAAGGCCAGGGGCCTGACCGGCAAACATGTCCTCTGCATCAACTCGACCTACCAGGGCGGAGGGGTGGCCGAACTCCTCTCCTCGGTGGTCCCGCTCATGAACGACATCGGCGTCGACATGGGGTGGCGGATCCTTCACGGCAACCCCGACTTCTTCACCATCACCAAGAAGTTTCACAATGCCCTGCAGGGCGCTGAGGTGAACCTCACCGAGATGAAGAAGAGCCTGTACGTCAGGGCAAGCGAGGACTTCAAGGTCTACACGCACATCGACCACGACTGCGTCATCATCCACGACCCCCAGCCCCTCCCTCTCGTCCGGTGCTGCCGCAAGTTACAGCCCTGGGTATGGCGCTGTCACCTCGACCTCACCAGCCCGAACAAAGAGCTCTGGGACTATCTCAAGCAGTACCTGCTGAGATATGACATGATGCTCGTCTCCAATACGCGGTATCTCAGGGAGGACCTGCCGGTGGAGCAGCGGGTGGTCCACCCGGCCCTCGACCCGCTCTCCCCAAAGAACATCGAGATCCCCGAAGATCTGGCCGAGCGCTACCTAGAGAAGTTCGGCATCCCAACCGACAAGCCCCTGATCACCCAGATCTCGCGGTTCGATACCTGGAAAGACCCGGAGGGTGTCCTCCAGGTCTACCAGGAGGTCGAGAAGGAGGTGGACTGCCGGCTTGTCCTCTGCGGGAGCATGGCGGCCGACGATCCCGAGGGGCAGGAGATCTACGAACGAGTGGAGCGCAAGGCGGCGGAACTCAGCACCAACGGCGATGTCATCGTCATCAATAGTGAGAACAACATCCTGGTCAACGCTCTCCAGCGGGCCTCTGACGTGGTGGTGCAGAAGTCGCTGCGCGAGGGGTTCGGGCTCACGGTCACCGAAGCACTCTGGAAGGGGCGGCCGGTCGTCGCTTCGTCGGTCGGGGGCATCGGTCTCCAGATCACCGACGGCGAGAACGGGTTCCTGGTCGACCCGCACGACATCACCGGGTGTGCCGAGCGGGTGGTTCAGGTCCTTCAAGACGAGGGTCTGGCCAGGCGCCTGGGGAAGAACGCGAGGAGGACGGTGAAGGAGAAGTTCCTGATCACGCGGTTGCTCGGCGACTGGCTTGATGTGCTGAATGATGTGATCTTGTGAAGAGGGGTTCTGTCCCCGGACCCCCGGGATAAAGATAAGGCGGGGAAGGCAGAGAGTTTGATTGTTCGGAAGGCAGTTTTGTTCTCCGCATGTCAGGTATGAGAGAAATCTGTCTGTTCAAGTTCTCATCCATACCTCCAGAATTGAACGTCTGGATCATTTTCATCCCGTATGCGTGAACCCAGGGTTCATGCTCGATTTTACAGATCCGAAAAAAGAAAAAAAAGAAAATTAGTGTTTCCGCGCCAGGAGGGCGGCGGCACCGGCCGCGACAAGGGCCGGCCAGAGCGGCAGCGGGGCCTTCTGAGTCGGCGTCTGCGCCGGCGTGGCCGTCTCTTCTGGTTCGGTCACGGTGACGGTCTGGGTGACCGTCGGGGTGACGTTCTCCCCGGCCCCATGGGCGGCCGACGCAGTCGTGCCGACCGCGATGGCGAAGGTCGAGAAGCCGTCGGTCTCGGCGGAGAAGAGGGCCTGCCCGTATTCCTCGCCAAGTGCGGTCGTCTTGAGCGTCTCCCAGGCGGTGCCGTCATACCTCAGCATGACGACGTCCTCTGCCGTGCACTCGTGCTTCTGGAGCCATGAGGTCGGGACACCGA
>JAQVHG010000042.1 GCA_028696365.1 Methanofollis sp. | reverse complement strand
TGATAGTCTATGCCCTTATGCGCTGGCACGACCTTGCCCCGAAGGCACGGTGGCTCATCATCGGGTGCGCTGCGCTTTCTCTTGGCTCGATGCCGGCGATCAACTCATGGGACGTCCTCCTGTACGCTCCCATCACACTTGCTGTGGGGTATCTCATCTGGCGGCGGGAGCATGACTCCACCTTCCTCCTGGCGGTCCCGCCCCTTGGAATCGCGGTCTACGCTCCTTACTATCTCCAACTCAACAGCGCAGGGTTCGGAGGGTTTGGGATGGTCACGGCACCCTCGGACCCGATCGAGTTCCTGCTCTTCCACGGGTTCTTTCTTGCCCTTATCTACGCCTTCACCATACGAGACCTCAGGGAGCGGCCATATCTCCTTGTGGTCCCGGTCGTCCTTGCCCTTGCCGGGTACCCGGCGGCGGCGATCGCCGCGCTGCCCCTTGCCGTCCTCCTTACCCGCCGATACCTCGTGCCCTCTGATGTTCTCGTCGCTGTAGGACTTGCGATCGTCCTTCTCTGTGAGTTTGTGTATCTCAAGGACAACATGGGGGCAGACAATCTCAGGATGAACACAGTCTTCAAGTGCTACTCGGTCGCATGGCTCCTCATCGGCACCGGCACCCTGGTCTGGGTCGGGCAGTGGCTTACGAAGAGAGGAATAGCCGACCGGTTCACCGTGCCGCAGTGGCGGACGCTTGGCGCGCTTGTTGCCATCGCCCTGATCATCACCCCATTTGCAGTACCAGTACCTCGCATCGGTCCCGCCTCTCTTGACGGAACTGCATGGCTCCAGGAGCAGCATCCAGATGATGCTGCGGGGATCGCATGGCTCAACCAGGAGGAAGGCACCATCACCCTCGTTGAAGCAGTGGGGAAGGACTATGCCTATGGGTCTCGTGTCTCGGCATACACGGGGATCCCGACAGTCCTTGGGATGCCGTTTCATGAACAGATGTGGAGGAGCAACTGGAATCTCATTTCAGGACGTCAAAACGACGTTCGCACCATCTTTGAAGAACCTGATCAGAGTCTCGATTTGATGGACCACTATGGGGTGACCCACCTCTATGTGGGCGGGCTTGAACGCGAGACCTATGACCTCAACCTCCCGGTCGAAGGGTTGGTGCCAGTCTTTGAGTCAGGGGAAGTGGTCATCTATAGGCGGGAGTGAAGGAAGATTTATCCGTTTCCCTGTTGAACTACTATGGCTGTTCAATCACACCTGATGATTGATGAAGGAGAAAACTACGCACTCCTGAATGAGGTGAGTTATGGCTAAGTCATACGTAAAATTTGATGTTCCGGAAGAAATCCAGAACAAAGCACTTGAATCGCTTGAAATCGCACGGGATACCGGGAAGATCAAGAAGGGCTCCAACGAGGCCACTAAGTGCATCGAGCGCGGCACCGCCCAGCTCGTGCTTATTGGTGGCGACGTCGAGCCCGAGGAGATCGTGATGCACCTTGCACCACTCTGTGATGAGAAGCAGATCCCGTACCTCTTCATCACCAAGCAGAACGAGATCGGAGCGGCCAGCGGTCTGAACGTCGGCTCGGCTGCTGCTGCCATCGTCAAACCAGGCAAGGCAAAGGATCTTGTGGAAGAGGTTGCGAAGCAGGTCACTGAACTGAAGGCCTAAAGGAGGGTGCTCAATGGCAGATGGAACACCCGCAGAGGTCATCGAAGTGATCGGCAGCACCGGGATGCATGGTGAGGCTATGCAGGTGAAGTGCCGGATCCTTGACGGGAGAAACAAGGGCCGGATCATCACCCGCAACACCGTAGGTCCTATTCGCGAAGGCGACATCCTGATGCTCCTTGAGACTGAGCGTGAAGCGAAGAAATTGTCGAGGCGGTGAGAAGAATGGTCGACACCTACAAGTGCAGTTTCTGCGGCAAGGCAATTGAGCCTGGAACTGGCAAACTCTTTGTCCGCAGGGATGGGGCGCTCTTCTACTTCTGCTCCACGAAGTGCCAGAAGAACTACAAGCTCGGACGTCTCCCCCGTAGGGTTGCCTGGACTGAGGCCGGCCGCAAGGCTCTCGGAAAGGAGTGAGCCTGGTGGAGCAGACCTTTGTGATGATCAAGCCAGACGGTGTCCAGCGGGGCATCGTCGGGGCGATCATCTCCCGCCTCGAAACAAAGGGGCTCAAGCTGGTCGCGGCAAAGTTGACCACTC
The DNA here is from genome assembly GCA_028696365.1 of Methanofollis sp. Taxonomy (GTDB): domain Archaea; phylum Halobacteriota; class Methanomicrobia; order Methanomicrobiales; family Methanofollaceae; genus Methanofollis. Next base: position 9,275 of record JAQVHG010000042.1, on the reverse strand, counting down.
TCTCTGAGGAGACGGTGATGGAGCACTATGCCGAGCATGTCGAGAAGCCCTTCTTCCCGTCGCTGAAGGCGTATGTCATGTCTGGCCCAGTCCTTACCATGGTCTGGGAGGGCAAGGACGCAATCGCGATCGTCAGGAGGCTTGTCGGGGCGACCAACCCGGCCGAGGCCGCACCTGGGACGATCAGGGGCGACATGGGTATGGAGACTGGCAAGAACGTCATCCATGCTTCCGACGCTCCGGAGAGCGCTAACCGCGAGATCGGCATTCATTTCACCAAGGACGAACTCGTCACCTACACCAGGATAGACGAGTCGGTCCTGTATGAGTAAATCTCTTGAGGGCCACTCAAGGCCCACTCCATTTTTGGTTCTTAATTCTTGGATACTTCCAACAAATGGGAATTTGAATCTTCTTTGATCGCCCATGGGATCAATCCCAGATTATGATCACGATCACAGGGACCTACCCCAGATGACGCTATCTTTCACGAAGGGTGAAGTTGCGCATCTCTTCAGTGGGATACCCTCTTGATAGTTCTCTTTGTCGGGGGGATTTGCCACCCCCCGCGACATGATAGGTCGAAGACGGCAATCTCTTTTCAGGGACCGAGGGGTCCCAGTGCGTGTGATAGGGGAAGGCGGTTGAGTCACATCTGCACCCATAATGGGTGAGGGTTTCTACAGAGTTAAGATAAGGATCTTCTCAATTATCTTCGAGGCCATCCCACAAGTCTCTGGCCCTCCTCCTCACCGATTGAGAGCGCGATGGATAACAATGAAGATGATTCCAGTTTTTTCATCGCACACCCGTGCATTCGTACCCTTCCCCATCATCTCACCGGGTGCGCTGCCCCCGGACCCCTGGGATGGCGATGGAAATGGGAAGGTAGAGCAAGATGATCATGAAGGGGGGTGTTGCCGTCCCCGACCTCTCGCGTGGCGGGGGGTCTGGAGGGAGGTAAGCCCCTCGTTACTGAGAGGATCCAGGAGGGATTCCTACAAAGCCAAAAAAAGTGAATCTCGTCAGACCGCGCTTATGTTCTTGACAAAGACATCGATGCGCATGTTCCCCATCTTCCCGTCTCTCAGGAAGTAGTATGCTGGGATCCGGTCCTTGTTGTCGTACCACGAGAACCAGTAGTTGAGGTTGTAGGTCTGTTTCTCAAAACCTGGTAAGGAGTCGTACGTGTCCTCGTCAGAGGTGATGACGACGTCGAACTTTCCGGACCTGAAGGTATTCTCATCGATCTTTTTGCCGTAATAACTGATCTTTTCGGATTTATCTCCACGATAATACCAGGGGAGGGGCCAGTACCGGTCAGAGGCAATGGCTGTGGCATTCGAATTGTCGATGAGGGCCATCACCTCGCGCATATCCTCTGAGTTCTGGACCTGCACGATCGGCTCGTTCACGTCGGCCGGCACGTAGGCCACGTGCCAGAGGACTGGCGCCAGGAATATTACGGATGCCAGGGCAATGAGTGCTTTCTTCTTTGTCATTGCATAACTTGCGACAAAGACCACTGGGAGGATCTGGTGGATGATGAGCCAGGGCACTTTCTCGCCAATGTAGGCATACGCCGCAATGGAAAGAAGCATCCAGACGATACAGAACCTGAAAAATTCCTCTTTCTTGTCGAAGGTCCGCATTGCTGGAACTTTGAGTCCTGCCTGCTGGAGAGAGGTTCTGACCAGGTGATACATTGAGTCCTTCTCTTCCTTCACTCTCCCGGCACGGAGGAACTGGCCGATCCCGACGATGGCGAGGACGAAGATCGGGAGTTCGTACAGCAGGAAGAGGATAATGTAGAAGAAGAACGGTCCGCCGATCCGCTCCTGCTCATGCATCGCCCACCAGTGAGAGACAGCGTCAGGTGCCCAGGTTAGTACCCGCTCTGGATGGACCCCAAATGAGGAGTAGAAGAGGACAACGATCCCGCCGAGGACAAGGATACTGAGGAAAAAGTCGCGTTTCCACTGTGGGGGTAAGATAACCTTCTTTGTCCAGAGGAGGTAGAGGATATAGAGCGCGAAGATCCCGAGGACGATTGGCATGTTCTCTTTACATGCCAGTCCCAGTCCGGTCGCAATCCCAGCAAGGGCCGCCCATCTCAACTGCCCCTTCTCGAAGTAGAGGAGAAGGGCAAGCAGGAGTACAAAAGTCAGGAAGAGAATAAAGATGTCGTTCCTGAGGAATCGGGAGAAATAGACCATATTGGGTGATATCGCAAGGAAAAACGCCGCGACAAGTGTCTGCCTCCGGTCGAGATACCCGAGTTTGTGCAAGGGCCAGACCAGAGCGACGATCAGGATACCGAGAAGGGAAGGTATCACTCTCCCGACCAGGTCGGAGTCTCCAAAGAGGGCGAACATTCCTGCAGTCACATAATACAGGAGAGGACCATGGAACGAGGGGTCGTAGATATAAGTCCCTTCGGTCAGGAGTTTATATGAGAACCAAGCGTGAATTGCCTCGTCATGATGGAAGAGTTTGAGGTCGAGAAATGCAAACCGCAGGACGGCTGCAAGTATTAGGATAAAAAAAAAGATTCTCTCAGTTGAGAGAAATTGGTGGATTTTCTTGGCAGATCCCAGAGCCGGACCGCCGCTCACCACGCATCAGCTCTCCAGCACGATCTCGATGCCGATATCCTTTGGCACCTTAATGCGCATCAACTGTCTGAGAGCACGCTCATCCGCGTCGATGTCGATGAGTCGCTTGTGTACCCGCATCTGCCAGCGATCCCAAGTTGCAGAACCCTCTCCGTCAGGGCTCTTTCTGATCGGAACGACCAGCTTCTTGGTGGGGAGGGGGATAGGCCCTGCCAGATTCACGCCTGTCCTCTCTGCAATCTCCTTGATCCTGTCACAGACCATCTCAACTTTGTCGTAGTCGGTCCCTGAAAGGCGTATTCTGGCTTTCTGCATCTGTCCTCACCCATCTACAGACTTATCTCATCTGCTTAGCCTGGACAGCAACGCACATGCCAGCCGCAATGGTGGAACCCATATCACGGACCGCAAAGCGACCGAGCTGTGGGATCTCCTTGACATTCTCAAGGACCATTGGGCGAGTTGGTTTGATCTTGACGATCGCTGCATCGCCAGCCTTGAGGAAGGTTGGGTTCTGCTCCTTGACCTGGCCAGTGCGTGGGTCAAGCTTGCTGACAAGTTCGGTGAACATGCATGCGACCTGTGCGGTGTGGCAGTGGAAGACCGGGGTGTACCCAACAGTGAGTGCGCTTGGGTGCTGGAGCACGACGATCTGTGCGGTGAACTCCTCGACGACCGTTGGTGGGACGTCGATCGGCCCACAGACATCGCCGCGGCGAATGTCGCCCTTCCCAACGCCACGGACGTTGAAACCGACGTTGTCGCCAGGCAGTGCCTCAGGGATCTCTTCGTGGTGCATCTCGATGGACTTGACCTCGCCGTCGACGTTGCCAGGCATGAAGGAGACCTTGTCGCCCTTCTTCATGACACCGGTCTCAACACGACCTACAGGCACGGTGCCGACACCAGAGATGGTGTAGACGTCCTGGATCGGGAGACGGAGCGGCAGGGTAGTCGGCTTATCTGGCTGCTTCAGCTCGTCGAGCGCCTGGAGAACTGTCTCACCCTTGTACCACGGGGTCTTGTCGGACTTCTCCTTGATGTTTGCTCCCTCGAAGGAGGACATCGGGATGAACGGGATCTCTTCGGGCTTGAAGCCGACCATCTTAAGGATCTGTGAGAGCTGCTCCTTGACCTCGTTGTACCGCTTCTCATCATACTTGACGACATCCATCTTGTTGATGCCGATGATGAGCTGGTTGATACCGAGGGTCCTGGACAGGAAGATGTGCTCCTTGGTCTGCTCCATGACACCGTCAGGTGCAGCGACGACGAGCAGTGCTGCGTCGGCCTGGGATGCACCGGTGATCATGTTCTTGATGAAGTCACGGTGGCCTGGACAGTCTACTACGGTAAAGTAGTACTTGTCGGTGTCGAAGCGCTTGTGACCGATATCGATGGTGATACCGCGGTCGCGCTCTTCCTTAAGGCTGTCCATGACCCAAGCAAACTCGAAGGAACCCTTGCCCTTGGCTTCGGCTTCCTTTCTAAAGCCCTCAATAATGTGCTGAGGTACGGTTCCTGTCTCGAACAGAAGTCGGCCGACGGTAGTGGACTTACCGTGGTCGATGTGTCCGATAACAGCAAGGTTCATGTGTGGTTTATCAGTTGCCATAGTTATCCTCCACTCATGTATGGGACTGCATACACAGTCTGGTTGAAGCGAGTATCATATATTGGGCATTGATCTATATAAACCATTTTGATTCGTCTGTTCTATCCATGATTGCAGATGGATACGCAGGTATCGACACCCTCAAATCCCTAATCAAACAAACACTCAGTGACCTATGAAAACTCTGGAATTCCACCGAGATGAGGAGAAGGGCCGTGTCACGGTGACCTGCGCTACTGGCGAGGTCTCAGTGTACAGCCACTGCGCCTATTGTAAACACTGCAATGGCATCCAGGTGGGCAAACGGGTGCTCCCTTCGCCGCCGCAAAAATTGGTCCGTGGGCCCAGGGGAATGGGCTTTGATGAAGAACTCCTCAACGCCGCGATGATGTTCAACTCCCTGGTCCGAGACGGAGAGGCGATCTCTTGCAATGATAAAGAGGGAGTCGGCTTTACTTCGATGTACCGCCGTTGAATTTTACCTGTAATTCTGTGCGGAAGGACTCAAAGTCGAGTTCGTCGAGCTGGTCGGCGAGGTGCCGTCCGCTCCACGCCTTCCGGTAGATCCAGGTGACTACCTGCTCGATGACTGCAACGACCTCGTCCTCAGTCTCAACGGTGATGAGTTCTTTTCCTGGGTGTGGATGTCGTCCGCGCCGTCCACCGATGGTGATGAGATAGTGGCAGTACTCTGATTTCAGGAGATCAAAGGGGCAGGAGTAGATACAGATCCCGCACTGGACACATTTTTCAGGGATCAGTTCTGAGATCCCGTTCCTGATGATGATCGCCGCTTCTTTGCAGTACTTAGCGCAGGTTCCACACCCGGTGCACATCCCTTCGATCCTGAGCGGGCGGATCCGTCCAACAATCCCGATCTCGTTGAGGACCGGGCTTGTGCAGGCATTGGGGCAGCCTGAGAGAGAGATGCGCACCCGGATTGGCATCTCGCGCCCGAAGACCTTCGCGTCGATCCGTTTTGCAAGTCCGTAGGTCTCGATATTGGAGTATTTGCACCCGGCAGTACCTGGGCAGGCGATGATATTGACGACCTCGTCATACTCTGATCCAAGCGGGGTTCCGTTCTCCTTAAGTTCATGGGCGACTTCTTCAAGAAGGTCGGGATCGATGTGTGGGATCTCTACAGTCTGGCGGGTGGTGAGGTGGACCTCCCCGTCACTGTATTTTTTTGCGATCTTACCGATACCGGCGAGTTTCTCGGCAGTAAGAACCCCCGCCGGGATCCTGAGCCGCACCGCGCAGAAATCAGGGTTGCGTTCGGTGATCACGCCGCCCCGTTTGTATATCGGTCGATTTCTGGTCATCTTGAATAGGTTTGGTCTGGAGCATAAATAGGTGTATGTGCCCTTTCAGAGGACGAGGGCGAGAGCGACGGCCGCACGTGTGATCTCGTTGGACGCCCCTGCGACGTCGCCGTTCACTCCACCGAAGAGACGGGTGGCCAGGCCGACGAGGAGGACCGCAACGAGAGCGGTCACGAGGAGTGCTCTGCCGATGAGGGCCGGACCGAGTGGTAGGAGGAAGAGGGGGATGACTAGAACAAGAGCGTAGATAACAAAGCGTTTCTTCGCAAAACTATGGAGGTAGGCATGGATCCCGTCGTGGAAGGGGGCGCCGAGCGCGGTGATCCAGGCCATCGCAAGTTTTGCGCAGACCTCTGCAGTGATGATGACAAAGGGGACCGACCAGGCTGCAGAGAGTCCTTCGACTGCGAGAAGGGGGGTGAGGAGTCCGCATGCCACACCTCCCGCCCCGATCTGCCTGTCGGTGAGGGCGGTGACACGTTTCTCTCGACTCCCATGGGCCATCAGTCCGTCGCCGAGGTCGAGAAGGCCGTCGAAGTGGTTGGCGCCGGAGACGATGATCGCGGTGGCGACGGCGGCGGCCGCCGCGAGGCCTGGGTGCCCTCCGAGGAGGAAGGCGACGCCTGCGGCGATCCCGCCGATCACGTATCCTGCAAGGGGGTAGAGCCAGGAGTGCCTGGCAAAGGTGTCGAAGTCTGCAGGTCGTCCGAGGGGGAGGATGGTGCAGAACTGGAAGAGTGCCCTGAGGGCGTCAAGAGCCATCTAGTGTACCCGGTTAGAGGTCTGATGCAATAAGGCATGTGATTTTTTGGGCCTTGTAGAATTCGGCATGAACCTGGGGCTCAGGCAATGATCGTGGGTCTCCAGGTTATGCGCTGGTCCGGTTTCCTCCTTCTGAGCACGACAATACACGGGAATATCATCAAATGGCCGCTCTCACTTATCCTCGTCGTGGGGAAACGATCGGAGGGAGTCGAGAAGATCTTTGATCTTCGAGTCCGGGGGGTCGCTCCCCCGGTGTGAGACGACAGGAAAGATCCTATGATATGGGCGTCTAATCAGATCGACGTGTCTTCTCGCACCACCATGTTGGGGGCGAGTGCCGCCCAGATCCATGGGAGGGAGATAGGGACAAGAAGGCAGAGAGGCTCGATCATTCATGAGATGTATCTGCAATCTGGGTATCACTCATGGAGGAATCTGGGGAATTGAGGCTCTGTAGAAATTCTCTTGATGAATCTCTCTAACGGGGAGCTGGCTGCCCCCCAAACCCCCCGCCACACGATATGTCGAGGACGGCAACACCCCCGTCATGGTCATCTATTCTACCTTCCCGCCCCTATTGTGGTCTCTGGGATCCGGGGGCCGCGCCCCCGGCCAAAGGGATACCTGTGCGTGGTGCTCTGCCCCCAGTGAGAGACTATGGGAAGGTGGGTGGGCCACGTTCACGCCATGACGTGGTATGGGGGGTTCTACAGATCCGTTTTTATCGCGTACATATCGATACAGGGTCGAGATGATTCAATCTAGAGTCAGATCCATCTGGCATTCACTCATCTCATATGGCAGTATCACCACATCTTCAAGCGTCTTTGCACTTCCTTTCCCTACAACCTTCACATCATAGGATCCGATCCCAAGATAATGGAACGTATGAGGCGTTTTCTCTCCGGTATTCTTGCCAAAGAGGTAGATCTTTGCACCTTCTGGAGTGCTCCTTACCGTAAGCGACCCATAAGCATACTCCTCCAGGTCCATACTAACTTCTGCATCTTGATCTTTATGACGGTCATCTGTCAGCAAGACCTCCTCCTCCTCTGGGATATGTCCTGGCTTTGAGACTGAGACAAGGTGCCTGCCCTCCGAGATGTTCTCGATGAGGTATGGCGTCGCATACCCTGTGGAGAAGCCGTCGATGAATATCTGAGCCCCTGCAGGCACCGAGGTGACGAGGAGTCCACATGGTGCGGAGAGGGGGGGGTCGATGACTATAGTCTCATTTGATTGAATATTAGTCGGTATCTTCTGTGTGAGGTAACTGCTATTCTCATAGAGCGTGATATATGCATTAATCCCCCTGACATCGACTTTCTTTGGGAGTTTGTACCCTAGGTACCTACCATCGACTGAGAAAGGAGAGCCCGAATACTTCTCTGAATCGATGGAAAGCGACCGCTCAAACCCTCCGGAACCTCTTCTGAACCCTACCGTCGACACAGTGTTCCTCGAGATCCAGACTCTTTCCTTCCCGTCTCCAAACTCGACACCTTTCTTCTTTATCTTGATTGTATGCAATCCTTCTTTCAGCCCATAGATGAGCGCAGGCGTCTTTTTATTGCTCTTCCTGCCATCTACATAGATCTCTGCTCCATCAGGGATGGATTCTACATACACTCCCCCATGTTGGTTTTCCTCCCACCCACGCAATGGCCCAATAGCGGCCACCTGCTCCTTCACCTCTGAAGAACCAGATTCAAATTGCAGATGAACCTCGTCGTCGCGTTCGAGATAGACTCTCCTCTCCACCGGTTCAAACCCATCCATACGCGTCCTAATAATGTGGTTGCCTCCTGGTAACAACTCGAAAGTGGCAGGTGTTGTCATCCCAGTATAGTTCCCATTGAGATCGATGAGAGCCCCTGGTGGAGTGGAAAGAATGGAGAGGGCAAACTGCATCGTAGTGACATCAACCTGAGTGGGTACAGGGGTGACTGCTGGGGTTTCAGTCGTCGCCGTGGGCGTGATCATCTGCCCGGACAAATTGCCGGCCATCATCGCGGGGTCGGGTGACGGGACGGACGTCTCTCCTGAGATATCGATCCCGAATATCCCGAAGAATGCGGCCACAAATCCACCGATCAGGTCGAAGAGCGGTTGAAAGATCCCATGATCGCAATCTTCGCTCCTTTCAATGAGCGCATATGTCCCTCCTTTTCTGATCTTAGTCGAGAGACTACCATCCGTAGCATCCGCCTCCATCGGTTGCCACCGGTCCAAAGAATTGTTGTATCTGACAAGACGGACCCCTGAAAGACCGAGCCGGTCGGTATGGATTATCAGTAAGAGTGGGATATCGGCCACCATATCATCCTCGCCGATTGCGTACGCCCGAAGAGCGTCGCCGGGTCTGAGTAACTCTAGTCTCAGCGCTGAGAGAGGCTTCCCGGCACCGTCGGTGATCACCGTCCCTTCGGAGATGAAGAGTTCGACTGCCCCTTCGTCGAAGGTGAGATGCGTGGCTTCAAGCCTGCCATTCGATTCGTTCAGTGTAAATCGCTCGCTGCTCTCAGTTGGTGTCAGAGTCTGAGTACTGGACACATTCGCGGCGGTCGTGACATTTACCGGCGCCCCGACCGGTGGGATGCCATGTCTGACAACAAGGATAATGCCCCGGTTCTCCATGTAGTCACCTTTCGTCGAGGTGATATAGCTCTGGATTCCGGCCTCGTTTTCCGAGGGCATCAAATAGGGCCTGACGTCTAGCTCAGCCACACTGATCGCAGACGATCCCCCGGTGAGGAGATTGAACCACTCACCTTCATTGAAGGTGATCCGATGCTCGTCATCGTCCTCCCCCGACCCGGCAGTAGAAACCAGGATAAGCCGTGCTTCCTTCGCATTTGCAAGGTCGATCTCGCCGTCGAAGAGCGCCGTCGTGATGCAGTCGTCGCTCGTGGTGCCGAAGTCCGGGTTTGCATAGAGGGTGTCGGAGCCCTCTGC
>JAQVHG010000326.1 GCA_028696365.1 Methanofollis sp. | reverse complement strand
GAAGGCTTTGAACGCACGATCGACGCGCATGGAGACATCCTGCAAGACCTGAGAATAGACCTGTTTCAGTTCAGGACGTTCTTTTTTCCAGAGAGGGATCTGGCGCTTTGATTCGTAGTAGGAGATGTGTTTCTGTTCGTGCTCCCACGCGTTTTTTCGCAATGCAAGCGTCTCGTTATAGACCCATCGACATATCTCAAGCGTCTGCTCCATCTGAGAGACCTGGGATTTTGTCGGATAGAGTCGGTAGCGATACGCTTTAGGCACAAGACGATTGTCTGAGATAATAGCCTATTATAGTATCGGTGGACAGGCTGTATCCCGCCATTGAAATGACGGAGATTAGCCCTGAATTGATCCTAAAGGTCCTGCGTCCTATTCCGGACCTTAAAAATCCCCGCCTTTCCCAATAGTCGACTATACGATACTGACCCACAAGTGGACCATCTCTCCATTCATGATCATCAGATATATTCGTTCCGATCGTGTGGTCCCCTTCGAGCAGTTGAAGAGATTGGAGGAGTTGAACGTAGTGAGGACGCGGCAGGTGAAGAAGGGGCGGGGACGGACGCGGGAGATCGTGGTTGTGGAGGGGGTAGAGGAGGTGATCTCAGGTGCGGTTTCGGCAGGTTCATCGGGTGAGTCGATGAACGAGGGGTATCGGAGTTGCTGACGATGAAAAACGTCGATATGAACCTGGAAGGGGATAGGCTGGTGATCACCGTCGACCTCGCAAAAGAGTTTGGAGCATCGAAGTCGGGCAAGTCGATCACGATCGCATCGACCGAGGGGAACGTCTCGGTGCCTGAGCACGAGGAGATTAAGATCGGGTTGAATGTGTATCGGAAAAAGTGAGGGTTAGTTTTCATCCTTCAAAAGAGAAGGAATATCCACACTCTCGCTATAGGGATGTTTTGAACATCATCCCTCTTCAATGAAAGAGAAGACTTATGCCTCTCCTGAAATCTCCCGACACACCTGTTCAGCCTGCATAAGCACCAACTGCGTGACCTCTTCCTGTTTGTCGGGGGGTAGTTATGGTGCCTGAGGATCCTCTTGATCGTCCTCCGCATCCGTGCCCTGACATTCTCTTTGCGTGACCAGTCGATGGTGCTATTCTCCTGCACCATGACGACAAGTTCACTGGTAATCTTCCGCAGATTATCGTCGGCCATAACCTCACAGGCGCTCTGGTTGTCTGCGAGTGTGTCGTAGATAGCGATCTCGGCTCTGAGAACCCCTAATCCTTGCCCCGCTGGATCTCTTTGCGGATCTGGTGTGCGGTCTTGATCAATTGTTCGATGATAATGGCCGTCTCGACCGAACGGTTTTCGTAGTTCTGGATGGTCTGATCGAGCATCCCAGAGAATTTTCTGGACTGGACCACGTTTTTCCGCATCTTGGGCCTGATCTCATCGTTAATCAGTTTTCGCAACAGTTCGACAGCGAGGTTTTTCTGCGGCAGTCCCTGGACTTCGGCGAGAAATTCGTCGAGAATATGGAGATGTCGGGTTTGTCTAGGCCAGCGGCCTTGATGATCTCGACGGGGCCATCAAAGGCGATGGCCCTGGAGATCAACCGGTTGACGACATGGTCGGGGATTTTAGCAGGTTTGTCGTTCCATTTGGCTGTACCGTGTTGCCATTCTTTGCTGCCATCTGTCCGTCTCTCTGATCTATACAATCCGCGGGTTTCGTGTACATCCATACGGATCACACCGGCCACCCTGGAGGTCCTCCGGCGCCGGAACCCACCTCCAGATCAAACTCATCTCCCAAGGGACCTCAAACGGATTCAGTGACGATCTTTTAGGTAATGAGCTGCGCTGAACCCACTATTTCTTCAAATAAACGATAGATAGAATTTTTCAATTGCATCGATTGTCTTCTGCATGCAATATCTTCTGCGAATACATAGGCCAATTGAAATCCCTTTTGCGTTTTTTTGCAGATATTCAGAGGATTTTATCCGATAGCATGTGTAAAGAGTTCTCTCCCAAAGGGGATAGTTACCTGGGATAATCGCCAACCCGAAAGGAAACGGAGACGAAAAAGTGGTTATAAATTAATATTGGGAGATCTGTTCGATATCGTTGTCAAGGTAGTAGAACGATTGAGGGGGAATAAAATTTTCATAACACTTTTTTGGATCAATGGGATTCTCGAAGGGCGTAACCTCATCGATTTCAATTGCAAAACCCTTTGACTTTCCTGCAAAATAATTGAAAAATTCTGCCTCATCCAGCCCAGACAGATCTTTTACCGTCTCCCACAGTAGATCCGGCTTATCTTCTAGGATATTTCCTATTGTGAATTTACCGATGATTTTCTTAACAGGGTAACTCGAGTAAATATAAACGGACTTGATGTTTTCCCTTCTGAAGATAGATTTCCGGAACTCGTATTTTTTTGTCCCTGCCATTATTCTAGAAGCGTAGACCGGTTTAATGGATAGTAAAACGTTCATTTATCTCACCTAGTTCTTTGATCATGCTGAATTTATCACCATCAATTTCCTGTATTGTTTGAGGTTGACCTTTTAATATCCCAGATCCTATCAATGTTGATAATTTGACCGGCTTCTTTAAATTCATATGGTGTTTAAATAGAATCACAGAAAGGGGTTTTTTGAAGGATTCGATTTCAGATTTAGAATAAACACTCGGTTTACCGAAAATTTCTATTATTTC
>JAQVHG010000041.1 GCA_028696365.1 Methanofollis sp. | reverse complement strand
TGTTCGTCTATTCTGCCTTCCCGACCCTATCGTGCTCCCAGGGGGTCCGGGGGCAGAGCCCCCGGCCAAAGAGGTAGGAAGACGGGGGACACACGTCTCCCCAACACAATAGGGGAGGGTTTCTACAGAGCCCAAAGATCAATGATCTTCAAGCGGCACGCACCCCACCACTGGAACCCATCAAGAAGATTTCCACAAAGCCCGGTGATCAACGATCTTCTCGACTCCTCCCATTCGTCCCTCACCACCGCGCCGGGGTCGCAGTTCCCCTGGAGAGTGTGGGATGTGCTCATATTCAATCGCGTATGCGTGAACCCAGGGTTCTGGTCAGATTCTCCACAGACCCGCATCGTTCTTACCGGTCACCTCTTTGTCCCTCCAGGACCAACATTCTCTCTTCAGCAGGTCCTGATATCATGGCGTGGTCAATGGAACGGAAATTCGCCCTCCTCGCAGGGCTGTACATCGCAGCACTCGTCGCCGCCAACCTTGTCGGGAACAAGGTTGCCGTCATCGGCGGGATCGTGGTCTCGGTGGCGATCTTCTCATACCCGGTCACCTTCCTGGTCACCGATATCGTCGCCGAGGTCTTTGGGAAGAAGAAGACCACCGACCTCGTCCTCGCCGGCGTGGCCTCCCTCGTCTTCGTCCTCCTCCTCACTGCCCTCTCTGTGGCCCTCCCGCCGGCCGACCGTTTCCCGTATAACGAGGCATACACCGATATCTTCGGGATGTCGACGCGGATCCTCATCGCAAGCATCATCTGCTTTGCCGCCAGCCAGACCCACGACATCTGGGCCTTCCACTTCTGGAAGGAGAAGACGCACGGCAAACACCTCTGGCTCAGGAACAACCTCTCGACAATGGGCAGCCAGCTCATCGACTCCTTTGCCTTCATATTCATCGCCTTCTACGGGGCGGCGCCAGAGTACACCCTCGCCTTCGTCGTCTCCATCACCATCCCGTACTGGCTGGTGAAGGTCGTGGTGGCGGCCGTGGACACGCCGTTCTGTTATCTTGGAGTGCGATGGATGAGAGGGAATGACACAATTGGATCTAATCCTTGAAATAAATAAATCTGCTCAAGAGAGTCAGAGATGAAGGGAAAGCACGCCTCAAGCATACCGCATGACATGTTTTCGTGGTAAGCAAGTGTGTAGAATCGGGCATGAACCCCTGGTTCATGCATACGCGGTGAAAAATACGCGGTGAAAATCGTGCAATGATCTGTGTTCCTCCTTCGGAGCAAGACACCACATGATAACACCGCCTCATTGCCGCCCCGGCGCGAGAATGACGGGGGACGTTCTGCGATTGAGGGCGGCCATTATGATCGGGGTGCCTTCCCACACCACCGCGCTGGGGACTCTGCCCCCAGACCCCCGGGATGGCGATAGGGACGGGAAGGCAGAGCGATGATCGTGAAGAGGGGCTGCGATCCCCCGCCACGCTCCATCGGCGGGGGGTGCGGGGGGCGGCCAATCCCCCCGTCAGAGAGATTCATCGAGAGGAATTCTACAGAACCCTTGAAAGACTCATCCCCCTCGCTCCTTCTTCCGCACTCCCCGTGCGATCGCCACCGCACCGACCGGGACAAAGAGCACCAGGGCCCAGCCACAGGCATTGGCCCAGAGAGGATACCCACCATATGGCTCGGCAAGTCCCTGCAGAAGGCTGAACCCGAGGGCCGCAAAGAGGAGGGCCGGGGCGACGTACCTGATGCAGAGGTCCCACCAGCGCCCGATAACGATCTCGGAGTGCGCATTGATGAACCGGCGCATCAGGTCGGCGCCATAGAGGTGGCCGACCGCCACCGCCTCCAGAGCTCCGACCAGGACGAGGGCAAAGAAGGAGAGATAATGGTCGGCGATATCCAGCCACCGGTATCCTGAACTGGTGGCAAAGAAGAGCCCGAGAAGAAAGCCCGAGATACAGACCGCAGGGACGACGAGACGGCGCGGCAGACCGGTCTGGTCGATGACGGCGCGGTTCACCGCCTCGATCGTCGCAAAGGCCGAGGCGATCCCGAGCGCGAGGAGCATGAAGAAGAAGAGCACCCCAAAGACCGGTGCGCCGAAGGGCAACATCTGAATCGCTGCCGGATAGGTGACGAAGGCCAGCTCGATCCCACCCCGCACCACCTCGGTGACCGGCACCCCGGCCTGGTGCGCCATATAGCCGAGGGTGGAGAAGACTGCGAGCCCGGCGACGATGGAAGTGACGCTGTTGGCGAGGGCGATGATCACCGCATTCTTCCCGATATCGCTCTTTTCAGGAAGGTAACTCGCATACGCGATCATCACGCCCCATCCGAGCGAGAGGGTGAAAAAGATCTGGCCGTACGCCGCAAGCCAGACCTGGGGGTCGAGGAGGACCGAGAAGTCGGGAGTGAGATAGTAGGCGATCCCGTCCATCGCACCAGGCAGGGTAACCCCTCGCACCACAAAGAGGAGGATGAGGAGCCATGGCAGGACGACGGTGACATAGGCCATCTTCTCCACCGACCTGACTCCCCTGATCACGGCGACATAGACCCAGAGCCAGGCGACGGCCGCCCCTGCAACGATGAGCCAATTAACATTGCCGAGGATGCCCATGCTCTCTGAGAGACCGAGGAATTCGCCGAAGAAGAAGGCCTCGGTGTCGCCTGCATACGCAAGCGAGGTCGAAAAGACAGTGTAGTCCGCGGCCCATGCCAGGATGGTGCAGTAGTAGGTCATCGTCAGAAACCCTACCAGCACCGCCATCCACCCGATCCACTCCCAGCGTTCGCCAAGCAGTGTGCGAAAGGAGAGGGGGGCCCCGGCCTTCGCCTTATACCCGAGCCCGAACTCCATGATGAGGAGTGGGATGCCGGCAGTTACAAGGGCGACGGTGTATGGAATGAGAAAGGCACCGCCGCCATTCGAATAGGCCATGTACGGGAAGCGCCAGACATTTCCGATCCCGATCGCCGCCCCTATGGCGGCGAGGATGAATGCAAGACGCGAACTCCAGAATGCCTTTTCATTCACAGTAATCACGATAACGTTGACCTGAGGTCTAAAATAATTATAGAATAGCCCTTTAGAAACCCTCTGATCAGTTCTCTCTGCTGGGAGGCGTCGCCCCCCTGACCCCTCCCTGTGTGAAGATTAACTGCGAATGGCAATATCCTTCTGATGTCGATTGGGTGGACTTCCCACCCCAATCTTCATCCTGGGGGACGACCGGAGGGAGTCAAGAAGATCTTTGATCTTCGCTGTCTGGTGGCAGAGCCCCCGGCGCGAAGAGAAGGGAAGGCAGTTGAATAGCGCTCATACCTAGAAGGGGTAAGATCTTCTACACTGCCATAAAAACCCAAAAATGCCTAAGCCATCCCTTTTGCCGCGTGATACGCGTCGTACATCCCATAGATCCAGATGACGAGGTAGAGGGGGATCCCGATCAGGAGGGCCATCAGAAGCGTGGAGATCACCGCGAGGACAAAGAGTCCGATCGCCTTCAGGAACTGACCGGTGTAGAACTGCCCGAGTCCCGGGATCAGGAAAGAGAGTATAAGGGCTAAAATTGGCGATGCCATCCATAAAAATAGACATTCCCGGTAAAAATACTTCATCCGACCCCTGGCGAAAATTACAACTACCGTGGAGTACATCCCCGTGCGAGGGGGATGCGAGAGGTCATCAGGGCGGAGAACCTGGAAAAACGATTCGGTGATTTCGCCGCTGTGAAGGGGGTCACCTTTTCTGTCGCAGAAGGTGAGGCCTTCGGATTTCTGGGCCCTAACGGCGCGGGCAAGACGACGACGATGCGCATGGTCCAGTGCGTCTCTCCCAGGAGCGGAGGGCACCTGGAAGTGCTTGGGATGGACCCGGCCACCGATGCACGCGAGATCAAGGCGCTCCTCGGAGTCGTCCCCCAGGAAGACAACCTCGATCCTGAGTTGACTGGATATGAGAACCTCCGCACCTATGCCCGCTACTTCGGGGTCGCAAAGGACGTGGCTGAGGAGCGGATCGCCAGGCTCCTTGCGTTTGTAGAGATGGAGAAGAAAAAAGACGTCATCATCGAACATCTCTCTGGCGGGATGAAACGGCGACTGGTCCTGGCTCGCGCCCTGGTCAACGACCCCAGGATCCTTGTCCTCGACGAGCCGACCACCGGCCTCGACCCGCAGGCCAGACACCTGATCTGGGATCAACTCCAGGGGCTCCAGGCCGAAGGGCGGACGATCGTCCTCACCACGCACTATATGGAAGAGGCGGAGCGACTCTGCGACCGTCTCGTCATCATGGACCACGGCGGAGTCCTCATCGAAGGATCGCCGGCAGACCTCATCGACCAGACGATCGGTCGCCAGGTCCTCGAAGCCGAGGCGGTGCCTGCGGTCCTCTCCTGCCTCGACCGGCATGGATTAAGGTACGACCTAGTCGGCAGGTCGGTCCTTGTCCCGACCGACGACCCTGCACAGATGACCGGAACCCTCCTCCATGAATGCGGGTCGATCAAGCTTGCAACAAGGCCCACGACCCTCGAAGACGTCTTCCTCAAACTCACCGGGAGGAGGTTGCGCGAATGAAGAGGCAGCTCAGCAGCCTGGCATGGGCGGTATGGCAGAGGAACCTCGACGTCTTTTCCAAGACCTGGCAGGTGAACCTCATCCCGCCAGCGATCGAACCGGTCCTCTACCTCCTTGCCCTGGGGTTCGGGGTCGGGGCATTCATCACCGATATCGAGGGCGTCCCGTACATCAGGTTCATCGCCCCGGCCCTCTTTGCCGTCTCAGTGATGAACGCCTCCTTCTTCGAGTGCACCTATGGGAGTTATGTCAGGATGTATTACCAGAAGACCTTCGACGCCATCGTCGCCACCCCGGTCACGATCGAAGAGGTGATCGCCGGGGAGATCCTCTGGGGAGCCACCAGAAGCCTCATATCTGCCGGGATCATCCTGCCGGTCCTCGTCCTCTTCGGGGTCGTCGACCTCCCCGGCTCCCTCCTCCTCGTCCCCTTCGCCTTCGCTGCCGGGCTCCTCTTCGCCTCCATCGGGATGTGTTTCACCGCCGTCATCCCGAATATCGAATCGATCAACTATCCTGCCTTTCTCTTTATCACGCCGATGTTCCTCTTCTCGGGCACCTTCTTCCCCCTCGACCTTCTCCCTCCTCCCCTCCAGGCCGCGGCCCTCGCCGTCCTGCCCCTTGCCCACGTCGTCAATGTGGCGCGGGCCCTCACCCTCTCGACAGGGTGGGGTTTCCTCCTCCTTGGGCTCCTCTGGATCGGGATCGCCGCGCCCATACTTTTCTTCTTCGCACTCAGGCTGATGAAACGCCGGCTTATCGTATAAGATACAGACCAGAGCGATTAATACTGGTCACTGCAATTTTTTGAGTGACACGAGCACGGAGCCTACCCGCGCCAGGTGGATCGGTTTTTCGGCTTTGTAGAAAACCTCTTAATGACTATCTCTGGCGGGGGGGCTTGCCGCCCCCCGGTCCACCCACCCGAAGATGGGCGTGGATGGCAGTACACTCTTCATGGTTATTGATTGTGCCTTCCCGCCCCTATCGTCATCTCAGAGGTCGAGAGGAAACGCCTTTCTCATCTGTCGCGGGAAGGGGATCACATCATCACCTCCTCGTCTTCTACATCCCAGGCAGGGTCGACGACCGCAAGAATCACGAGATCGTCTTCCCCGGTGTTCTCAAGGCTCTGGACCGCACCGGGTGGGATGTAAACCACCTGGCCGGCAGAGATCTGGGCCGACTCGCCATTGATATGCATCACCCCCTCACCAGAGAGGACATAATAGGTCTCAGAGGAGATCTTCAGTCGGTGCGGAAGGGAAGCCTCGCCTGAAGTAAGATAGGCATGGGAGATTGAACATCGGTTCATACATTCTGGTTCATTTTTCGGGTGGAGGATCTCCCTGAGATGCGTGCGGTCTCCGGCAGTGAAGAGCGGAGTGGTCCTGATGTCTCTGATCAGCATGAAGGAAAATGCCGTGGAGAGCAGAAATAGGTGTGGATCAGATCGAGAAGACACCCTTTCGGTCAGAAAAAAACTAATGACACTGGTCTTCACCTGGACCGCGACGCGGGTTCCAGGGTTCTGTAGAATACTCTCAATTGTGTTCTGTTAAACCGGCCATGTAGAAAAACCCTCACCTCTTCTTAGTATGAGCCACACCCGCTTTCCCACCCCTTCAGCCAGGAGAGCAGAATAGACTGTGACAGGAGTGTTGTAATCCTAGACTTATCTTTTCCGGCGAGGTGATCCCGCAAAGAGAGCCATCCAGAGAGTCTCTACAATGCATTTCAGAGCAGATCTCCAGAGTGTGAAAGGATCCTTGATCCCCCTCAAGATTGGACCAGAGGGGTGCACATGCCAAAAAAAGAAGAGATTATCGCCGCCTCACAAAGAGGACGACAAGCCCCACGGCAACCAGGGCCAACAATACCCCCATAACCCCAAGTGATGTGGGCTGAGCTGTTGTTTCAGTCGTAGTCGCATTCTCTGATGGTTCAGACGGGGTGGTCCCGGTCACGATGGTCTCAGTTGGTTCTTCTTGCACGGGAGTCTCTTCAGCATCGGCACTACTCTCTGACAACGCCCCTTCAGGGATGATCGTCATCCCTTCACCGACGGCGATCGCAAAGTACGAGAAGCCAGGGCTGACCGCCTGATAGTACACGCGTGTATTGGTCTCCTTGACCAGTTCGGTCCTGAGCGGTTGCCAGGTCTCATCATGATACCGCCAGAGCACAATGTCTCCTTCATCGGCATCATGGTCTTTGAGCCATGATTTGAGGACGTCGAAGGAGAAGACGATCTCGTCGATGTCATCTTCCTCCGCATAGGTCATGTCCGCCAGGAGATACTGGTAGACCTCAGTGTCAAGCCCCTCAGGTTCATCGGAGGCCTTCTTCAGAGAGAGTCTGATCCCATCGATGCGTTCGGCAGCGGTGATCTTGACCTCTGAGACGCCGATCCCCCTGAAGGTAAAGACAGCCGAGTCACCTGAATCCAGGCCACTCCGCACCCCCACGTTCGAGGATGGACCACCACCGCCACCGCCAGAACTATAACGGCGGGTGGACGGGTTTGTGACCGTGATGTAACTCTTGCGGGTCAGAGTATCATTCGTCTCGCCGTCAGAGACGATGAGAGAGACAGTGTAGGTCCCTGCTTTCTTGTAGACATAGGTCGGGTTCTGGAGTGATGAGGTTCCCATCCCTTCACCGAAGGACCATTTCCACGAGGTCACGTTCCCGGTCGAAGTGTCCTTAAAGCTGACGGTGAACGGGGTCTTCCCTGAGGTGGCGTCAGCGGTGAAGTTTGCGGCGATCGGTTTTGGCACAGGTTCTCCAACCGTGACATAGTCCTCCATGGTCAGGGTACGGTTTGCAGTACCGTTCGAGACGGTGAGCGTGACATTGTAAGCACCGGCCTCTTCGTAGGTATAGATCGGGTTCTGGAGATCAGATGTTCCGCCATCGCCAAAGTCCCATGACCATCCAGTCGGGTTCCCGGTCGAGAGGTCGATGAAGTTCACAATGAGGGGCGCGGCGCCCGCGGTTTCATTTGTAGTGAAGTTTGCGGCAAGGGGCTTGGTCGAAGGGGTGACCTCGATGTAATCAGGCATCACGAGCGTGTCGTCGTCGTCACCGTCAGAGACGGTGAGCGTGACAGTGTAGGTCCCTGGCGTCTGGTAGTAGTGAACAGGGTTCTGTTCGGTCGAGTTGGCGCCGTCACCAAAGTCCCACGACCATTTGGTCGGGTCGCCGGCCGAGGTGTCGGTGAACTGCACCGTGAGCGGGGTCTCGCCCGCCGTCACGTCGGCCTCGAATTCAGCCTTAGGAGGTGCTGAAGCAGGTTCTGTGACCTCGATGTATCCGGTGCGAGTCTCGGTCTTCGTCACCTTACCATCTGAAACCGTGAGTGTGACATCATAGGTTCCAGGTGTGGCATAGACATGAGTCGGGTTCTGTTTGGCTGAGGTGTTCCCATCACCAAAGTCCCATTCCCACGTCTTCGGACCTCCAGTCGAGGCGTCAGTGAACTTTACCGTAAGCGGGGCCTCGCCTGAAGTTACGTCGGCCTTAAACTTGGCTTCAAGATCGGGAATCGGGGGCTGTTCGAGAGAAAGCGGAAGGAGATCGACGTCATTATTATCTAAATAGAAGGCTTCATCGCAGAAGCCGTCGCCATCAGTGTCAGGATGGGTCTCCGACCACCCGTCACCATCAGGAGAACCCCAGAAATTCCCGCCAAGGTATGGACCTCCGATGATATTTTGTTCTTCAGTCTTTGTTTGATTCCAGATGTGGGTATTTGGACCTGATATGCTGACATTCTCTGCGTTCACGAATTTGTTGTTGAAGATCCTGTTCGCGGCACCGTCTATAATCTCAAGCCCTGGACCCTTGTTATCGGTGATAGTGCAGCTGTCGACGATACATCCCATAGCCCCCTCAAGTTTTATCCCTGCATCTTCACAGTTGAGAGGGTTCAGCCCCCAGAGTTCAACCTCAGATTCTCCTTTGACCACACAGCCCTCGTCAAAGCTGTTCAAATACATACTTGCAACTCTGACATTCTTCACATTTCCTTCAACCAGAACCCCGATACGATCCGGGCCGGTGCCATTGGTCATGATTGTATGGCCATGCCCATCGAGGACTACGTCATCCGCACTTATCGTGATGAACGTCCCCTCGTAGGACCCAAAGAACGAGTCTTCCAGGATATAAAGCCCAGGTTTTGTGATCTCAGTTGGACCGGTAATCACTACCGCTCCAGTCGGCTCCTCTGCTGCAACTCCTGCACAGCAGCAGAGGACCATCATGAGAGTAGCCACAAGAAGCAGCCACCTCCAATGCATAATCTTACTCATTGCATCACCTCATCGGCAGAAGGGATCTGACGCATGACCGGACCACAGGAGGCACATGGTGTGGAGTGGGAAATGAGAGATACCCGCGGTCCGGAGATGCGGTCTGAGCAATCCGCCCAGCACGTAATGAATACCTTATACAATATATATGTTTTTTTATATTTTTATACCATATCAAAAAATATCTCAAGGTGAAAAATTCCCTGATGAAAAAAGTGATCCTTTATATATCAGATGAGTCTGCAACCAGCAGAAGTTTTGAATTGGTTATCACACAAACACACACTTCAATTATATCGCATCGGCTTTGTAGAAACCTCTGGATCTCTCTCTCTGGTGGGGGGCTGGCCGCCCCCCGAACCCCTGCGCCAAGATAGGTCGTGGACTGCAACGCACTCGTCATAATCATCTATTCTGCCTTCCCGACCCTATCGTGATCCTGGGGGTCCGGGGGCAGAGTCCCCGGCCAAAGGGGTAGGAAGGCGGGGGGACATACGTCTCATCCACACAAGAAGTGAGGATTTCTACAGAGCCAAAATAAGTATTTTTTATTCTGTTTAGATCAATCCCACGATCCCTTCGGCGATGAGGGTGATCGCAAGGGCGGCAAGGACCATCCCGAAGACATTGGTCAGAACCCCACTGATCGTCTCGCCGAGCATCTGCTGGATCACCTCAGCATACCTGAGAATGAGCCAAGTGAGGGCAAGAGTGACGAGAAGGGCCATGAGAGTGATAAGGACACCACATTTTGTTGAGAGGAGGATCACCGTCGTGATCGCACCCGGTCCGCAGATGAGAGGTGTGCCGATGAGAACCCCGACATTTTTCTGCCGCCCTGCGGAATCTGGTGAATATTCGATCCCAAGCGCCTGTTGCATCCCAATGATTAAGAGAAGAAGTCCGCCCGCTACTTCAAAACTCGAGAGGGTAATCCCGAGGAGATCGAAGATAGGAAGCCCGATGATGAGGAAGATGATCATGAGGCCTCCAGCGACGGCAACGGCGATCCCTGCCTGTCGTGTCTTCTCTTCATGGTCATACCCTCTCGTGAGTCCGATAAAGGTCGGAACCACAAGGAGTGGATGTAGGATGATGAAGAGAGTTATGAAGGCATACAGGAAGGTCGTAATTATTTCTTCCATAGTAATACTATTTGATCTGTAATCCCCTCAATCTCCTCTATCCGGCGAGCCAGGTCACTCCTTCGGCAATGAGTTTGACAGCTATGGCAGCGAGGAACATGCCGAGCACTCTCCCCATGATGTCGGTGACTGTCTCGCCAAGGATGCGCAGGATGTCTGCGGCATATCTGAGGATGACCCAGGTGACAGCAAGACAGAGGACGAGGGCAATGGCGGTGAGAGGGATGCCACACTTTGTCGAGAGGAGGGTGATGGTCGTGATAGCCCCTGGCCCGCAAAGCAATGGAGTCCCAATCAGGACGCCGGCGATGTTTTGCTTTGCCTTCAGGTCGTGAGAGAACTCGATCCCGAGCGCCACCTGCATCCCGAGGATGAGCAGGAGGATCCCGCCCGCGACCTTGAAACTCGCTGGAGATATGCCGAGGATATCAAAGATCGCGAGTCCGAAGAGGAGAAAGACTATAAGAATCACTCCAGCGACTCTGACTGCCAACCAGGCCTGTTGTGCCTTCTCTTCCGGTCGGCACCCCCTGGTGAGCTCGACAAAGATCGGGATAGAGAGGATGGGGTCGAGTATGATAAAGAGGGTGACGAATGCATAGAAGAGGACAGAGAGAGGTGTGTCCATCATAATTTGTACTCAATTCTTGGGAGAAATACCTTTCAGAGATAGGTCTCACCCCACTCAAGAAAAGAACAGGATCTTCCTCTAATTCCTGGTTGCCAAGGGGGAGCGCTCCTGGTGGTGAAGAGTGTGAGTGAATTTTTTCGGCTAAGGGGATTTTCGACTTTATAGAAAACCTCACATCCTGTGAGGGGAGAACGTGCGTCACCCACCTTCCCACATCTCCGTGCCAAGGGCCCTGCCCCCTGACCCCCGGGAGGAAGATAGGGTAGGGAAAGCAGATTGAGCGACCATGAAGAGGGATTGTCGTCCTCGACCAATCGTGTGGAGGAGAGTTCGAGGAGCAGCACGCCCCCTAGCAGGAGATATATACCCTAAATTTGTGGAAGGATGCACCTCAGTCTAAGGAGATCTCCAAACCCAGAAGAGTTCTGAGATATATTCCTAGAGAAAAAAAGATCAGAGAGATCTCTCAGAGGGCATCGAGGAACATCCGGTGAAGACGGAGATCGCCGCCGAGTTCTGGATGGAAAGAGAAGACCATATGCTTCCCACACCTGACCCCGACGATCCCCTTCTCGGTCCTGGCGATCACCTCAACACCAGGACCTGCGGCCGTCGCCATCGGGGCCCTGATGAAGACCGCGTGGAATGGTTCATCAAGCCCTGCGACCTCGAGGTTGGCCTCGAATGAGTCGCGCTGCCGCCCGAAGGCATTGCGCTCGATGGTGATGTCGACAATGCCGAGAGGTTCAAACTTGGAGTCATTGATCTCGGTCGCGACCAGCACCATCCCGGCGCAGGTCGCAAAGATCCCTCCTTCGAAAGACTGAACCGCCTCACG
>JAQVHG010000325.1 GCA_028696365.1 Methanofollis sp. | reverse complement strand
CCTGCAGGATCTAGCACCTCGTCTGTCTGCCGCTCCTCGATCTCGATCCTCTCCCCGAAGAGCGTGCGTGGGGCGAACTTATAGGTCTCGGCTGCCACCAGCATCGTCGTTCGCGCCTCATGGGCGGCCAGAGCGATCTGGGAGGTCCCGATCTTGTTCACCACCGCCCCGTTTGCGGTCACGGCGTCGGCCCCGGTGACGACCAGGTCGACGTCGTTGATGAAAGAGCGGACCGCCGAGTCGACGATAAAGTTCGTCTTCACTCCTGCGTCGTTCAGCGTCCTGATCGTGAGCAACCCCTGGTTCCTCGGGCGCACCTCGGTCGCAAAGACTTCCAGGTTCTTGCCCTGCCGGTGGGCGGTGAGGATACAGGCCAGGGCCGCCTCAGAGTTGCAGTGGGTGAGGACGACGTCGCCGTCAGAGATATGACGGGCCCCGATCTCGCCGATCCACTCGACCGCATGCTTTGAGGAGAGGAGAAACGAGTCGGCCGCCTTCCTGATCGCTGCCTGGGCCTCAGGGACGGTGTCGGTCCCTTCCATCGCCTTCATCACAGAGCGGACGGCATTGGGGAGGGAGACCGCCGTCGGCCTGGTGGCCAGGAGGGTAGCGGCGGCGTCGTCCATATATTCCCTGAACAAATGGGTGTCCGCGCCTTCAAAGGCCGCTGCATGGTCTCTCAGCGCGGCCGCCGCCGTACGGGCGATCCGCCCTGCGCCCCTGATCTTCATCGATCTGATCTCTTCGGCGGTCTCATTCAGCAACATACTTAATGGGAGTAGATGAATATCCCATCACATAAGGTTTACCTGTGAACATCATGAGCATTGCAGTGGTATTTGACAGTGCGGGCACCCTGCTGAGGAGTTACCGGACGGCACGGGATGTAGAGACCGGGGAAATTCTCCCTGACGTCGAGACGACCATGCTCACCTGCCGCAACCCCGCAAGGGTGCTCATCGCCCTCAACGCCCACAGCAGGGACGTGATGGGGGCGCCAGACGATCAGTATCTCTCTGAGTATCTCTGTGAACGGAATGTCGGGTTCGGAGTCTCCTGTCTCCAGCAGGTCACCCCGCACGAAGAACTCGCGCATCTCCTGTACGGCGACCGCAAGGCCCTCGTCGAAGACCTCCAGGTCTGCATCAGAGACGTCTGGGGAGTGTTAAAGGAAGAGGAACCGGTGGTGATGGACTCGGGTGCGATCCTCAATCTCGCCGATCGAGGGATCGAGTTCACGGTCACCGCCGGGGGTCGCCCCTTTGAGGGGGCGAAAGAGACGATCGAAGCGCTTCACGCGCTGGGCGTCGCCACCTACATCGCTTCAGGCGATCGGGCCGCTAAACTGGAACATGTCGCCGACCACCTCGGCATCCCGCGTGACCAGGTCCATGGGATCGCCACGCCCACGATCAAGGCCCAGGTCGTTGAGGACCTCCAGGAGTGCTACGAGACTGTCGTGATGGTCGGGGACGGGATCAACGACCTGAAGGCGTTCAGACGGGCCGACGTCAGTATTCTTTCAGAACAGCAGTCAGGAAACAAGCCTGAGAAACTGAGACGGGCAGCAGGGTATACCATCAAAAACGTCAGGGAAGTTGTCCCGATTGTGCGGGAACTCTCTGATGGTGATACTGTCTCAATATAAAGGATAATATGGTCTGACCTCAAGAGTACGTTTGAGGAATCAAAGGAGTAGAGCATGACCGCGTTGATCACAGTCGAGAACCTCTGCATGGATTTTGGAGAGAAGAGGGCGCTCAACAATATCAATTTTGAGGTTGATGAGGGAGAGATCGTCGGGATCATCGGCCGCAGTGGGTCGGGGAAGACGGTACTTCTCCATCTTCTTAGGGGCGTCGACCAACCTCCGACGCACGGGAAGGTGATCTACCATGTCGCTGCCTGTGACAGGTGCGGATGGGTAGATGTACCGAGCAAGGTCGGAGAGCGATGTCCAGAATGCGGCCATACGATGGCTCCGGTTGATGTCGACCTCTGGGACCCTGAGAGCGAACAGATGAAGAGGCGGGTCATGAGGAGGACCGCAATCATGTTCCAGCGTACCTTTGCCCTGTACGGGAACGACCGGGTCATCGAGAATGTCCTCCATGCTCTGGAGGACATCAAGTACCCGCCGGCGCAGGCGGTCAACCGCGCTGCCGACCTCCTCGATGAGGTCCGTCTCTCTCACCGGATGATGCACATCGCCCGTGACCTTTCAGGTGGCGAGAAGCAGCGGGTGGTGCTTGCCAGGCAACTTGCAAAGGAGCCGTTCTTCCTCTTTGCCGACGAACCGACCGGCACCCTTGACCCGGGAACCGCAACTCTGGTCCACCGGATGCTCAAGGACGCCGCCGAGAAGAACGATATGGGGATGATGGTCACTTCCCACTTCTCCAAGGTCATCGAGGACGTTGCGGACCGGGCGATCATGCTCAAGGACGGTGAGGTCGAGATCATCGGCAGACCGAACGAGGTCATTGCCCGCTTCATGGAGGGCTACTCCGACACCGAGACCTACGAGGAGGCCGAACTCGGCGAGGATGTGCTGGTGGCGCGCGACGTCATCAAACGCTATCTCTCAGTCGACCGCGGGATGGTCAAGGCCGTCGACGGCGTCACCTTTGAAGTGAAGGAGAAGGAAGTCTTTGGGATCATCGGGAAGAGTGGGGCCGGCAAGACCACACTCTCGAGGATGAT
>JAQVHG010000324.1 GCA_028696365.1 Methanofollis sp. | reverse complement strand
CCCTGATGTGATCGAGGCGGTGGGGATCCATGCCCCAAAGGCATTCTACTCGGTTGAAGACGTGAGGCATGCCTCGGAAGGAACTTTCCCGCCGGTGCGGAGAAGACGGACCCTCCTCAAGAATTTCCGCAAGGGGAAGTGAGTGGCACCGACCGGCTCCATGATGAGGGGGTGCAGATCTGTACATGTCACTGATCCCCCTCATCACCATAGAAGAGTCTTCGACCGCGTAGATTCTCTACGGCGAGGGGCGTGCCTCGACACAATAGGGTTGGGGACTGTAACCCCCCTCCATCTCCGTCCATTGTGCTTTCCCGATCC
Source organism: Methanofollis sp. (assembly GCA_028696365.1). Classification (GTDB taxonomy): domain Archaea; phylum Halobacteriota; class Methanomicrobia; order Methanomicrobiales; family Methanofollaceae; genus Methanofollis. The sequence goes on along the minus strand of JAQVHG010000324.1, from coordinate 2,384 downwards.
ATTCTTCCTAGCGGGGGATGCGAGTGAGAGCGAGTTCGAGAAATTTTTCAATTTTCGATATGCGAGCGCCAGCGAAGATGAGAAGACGAAAGTCTTTCGAGAGAGCCCCCGGCACGAACATGGGGAAGGGGGGGGTTCACACGTGTGCCTGGGATAGGTGAAGATTTGAACTCCTAAAGATCCTCCATAACTGACATGCAGAGAAAAAACACCTCCCTAGTGATCAGGGTCTCTGCCTTCCCGCAGTTCATGCCTGATTCCAAAGAGCCGATCTTTTCATCCAGTATCCTTGAAGCATGATCTCGCCTCATGCTGAATTCTACAGAACCCTTCATTTTTCTGACGTGCTCATCCCAAGGACAGGAGACCGTCGCCCCCTCACCCAGGACCTGAGATCTTATTTCGTCTGCGTTCCACACCTGTGTCGATGGACCTGGAACTTTCTCTCCCTGCCGATAGCCCTGACCTCGCCCGCACCATCGCCGCCCTCGCAAACAGCGGCGGGGGAAGGGTGTCCATCTGTGGAGACCCACGCAGGGCGCGGGCCGCCCTCAGGTCTGCGCTCAGGACGATCGTGCCGGTCCCGACCGGTCCTGGAGAAGTCGCCGTCCCCCGTCCGGCACACCAGGGCATCGCCCGACCGCCAGAGGTTTCAATCCTGGAAAGAGGTGAGAATGAAGGCTTGGAGGTCGTGGTCACCCCCGGCGCCTCACTCTGCACGGTAGACGGGGCGGTCCTCGTCTTCGAGGACGGAGCGATCAGGGCCCTCACCCTCACCGAGGTGGTGAGGCGGGCGGGGTCTGGGGGGTGATCCCACCCGCCCTCAGATCAGAAGTACTATATTAGCCATCCATGCCAAGGGGAGGATGGTGATGACAGGTGCGTGAAGAGGTACGAACAGAGATCGACGATCTGGTCAGCCGCAAACTCCCCGCGCTCGTTGCCCTCTACCAGGACTTCCATGCCGAGCCCGAACTCTCAGGGGAAGAGGTGCAGACTGCAGAGCAACTTGCCGCAGAACTGGAGGCCGCAGGCATCTCTGTCACCTCTGAGATCGGCGGCCATGGGGTTGTTGGGGTGCTTGAAAACGGTCCCGGGCCGGTCGTGATGCTCAGGGCTGATATGGACGCCCTCCCCGTTCAGGAGGAGACAGGGCTCCCCTATGCGAGCAGACGTCCTGGCGTGATGCACGCCTGCGGCCATGACCTCAACATGACCGCCCTTGTCGGGGCGGCCGGGGTGCTTGCTGGCATACGGAAGGCATGGTCGGGGACGCTCCTCTTTGTGGGCCAACCCGCCGAAGAGACGGTGGCAGGGGCGCGGGCGATGCTCAGGGACGGGCTCTTCACCAGGTTCCCCCGCCCCAGTTGTGCGGTCGCCGTCCATGCCGGTCCCGACATCCCGTCTGGATCGGTCGGGACACGGAGTGGCGTCCTCTCTGCCGGTGGCGAGTCGATCGATCTCGTTGTCAGAGGGCTCGGCGGGCATGCCGCTCATCCAGACCAGGCAAGAGATCCGGTCGTCATCGCCGCCGAGACGATCCTCGCTCTCCAGACGCTCAGGTCCAGGGAGATCGACCCGAACGAGTTCTTCGTGCTCACCGTCGCCGCGGTCCACGGCGGGAGCAAGCACAACACCATCCCTGACGAGGTGACGATGAAGGTGAACCTGCGCTACCATCATAGTGCGGTCAGAGACCAGGGGCTTGAGGGGGTCCGCCGGATCACCACAGGGGTTGCCAGGGCCGCAGGTGTCCCTGAGGACCTGATGCCGGTCGTCACCGTCATCGACGAGTCGGTCCCGCCACTGGTCACCGACGCCGGACTCACCGACCGGTGCGTTGCGGCAGCAGAAGAGATCCTTGGCGAGGGAAAGGTCATCGAGATCCCTCCCATCTCAGGGAGCGAGGACTTCGCGGTGTATGGGCAGGAAGGGGTGCCGCTCGTGTACTTCAGGGTCGGGACGATGGTCGGCGGAAAACCAGGGCCGTACCTCCATTCCTCACATTTTGCTCCAGAGCAGACCAACGCGATCAAGAGCGCGACACTCACCCTCGTCGCCTCCGCACTCGCCTGCGTCGGAAAGGATCAGGAGAGTTCTGGATAAAATCATGGGGCAGTCACTCCTCACGTCGTCCCTTCCCTCTCGGCCGCGATCATTCCTGGCCTGTTCAGTCGTGGGTGTGATCCAAAGAAAATTTTGGGGCTCTGTAAAATCGGCATGAACTCTGGGCTCAGGCATACAGAATAAAAAAATCGAGTTTGTAAAAATCCTCTTGATGAATCTCTGTGGCGGGGGGCAGAGCCCCCGGCGCGAAGAAGAGGAAGGTGATTATGTTGTGCTTATACTAAGAATAGGCAAGGGTTTCTACTGAGCCAAAAAAT
>JAQVHG010000040.1 GCA_028696365.1 Methanofollis sp. | reverse complement strand
CAGTTACCTCTGCGGGTGGCGTGCCGCCCCCCGGACCCCCGCGTGGAAGATAGGTCGTGGACAACAAATCTCTCATCATGGTCATCCATTGTGCCTTCTCGCCCCTATCTTGATCCTGGGGGTATGAGCGAGAGCGAATTCAAGAAAATCGGCTCTTTAGAAACCCTCACCTCTTGTGTGGGGAGACGTGTGTCCCCCGCCTTCCTACATCTCCGTGCCGGGTGCGCTGCCCCCAGACCCCCCGGGATGAAGATAGAGTCAGGAAGGCATATTCGAAATCCATGAAGAGGGATTGCCGTCCACGACCTATCGTGTGGTGGGGGGTTCGGGGGGCGGCCATTCGATGATCATCCCATGTGGTGTCGTGCCCAGAAGGAGGAACACAGATCAGTGCACGATCCAAAGACCCACGATCATGTTCATCACGTGTGCCTGAGCCCATATCTCATGCCGGATTCTACAGATCCGAATCAACGAACATGAAGATGGTGCTATTGTCCTCGACACTATTTCGGCGTGGGAGATCTGCGGGCGGCCAACCCCCTACAGGAATGCTCATCAAGATCATCTCTACAAAACCCACCCTACAGAACAATGGATAAGATTTCCATTCCCCCGTCGCCCCTCGGCTATCTTTGTCGTGGAGACCTGGAGGTGAAACCCCCGGAGCGAGACGGCGAAAACAATTCTGCGATGAGGGTGGCACGTCTGATCATCACGCTCCCCTCACACATACATCGGCGGCAACGCAAATCCTCAGAAAGTTTTCCTCACAAAAACTCCACACAATCCTTACGACCGACCGCAGGCATTGAGCACCGCCTCCATCAAGGCTAGGGTCCCCTCGACCCCGACGATTGGCCTGGCATGGAGGCGGACCCGGCCGCGCTGCGGGAAGGTGAACCCGACGTACGGCACCTCTGGGGCGGCGGCGTGCTCATATGACGAGCCAAGGATGAGATCGGGGTCGGCCGCGGCGATGCGGTCCTGCATCTCTTCCAGTGAGACAGCAGCACCCTCGCCGTTCCGCGGGGCAAGACAGACGATTTCGGCGTCGAGATAACGTCGCAGGGCGCGGGCGGCAAAGTCGGCATATGCCCGGCCCCCGAAGACCGCCGTCGCCGGCGGGTCGTGGCGGGCAAGGAACTTCTCACAGAGATGATCGATCCGTTCCTCTGCCGCCTGCGCCTCCTTCGCCACCAGCGTGGGGTCGAGGGCGCAGTAGTCGGCGGCCTTCGAGATCGCGGCGACCGTCGCCTCCAGGCCGAGGAGCGAGCCCGCGGCGATCCCGACCCCGGAAGACAGGTCAGGGTTGGTCTGGAGGGTCACCGGGCCGCACCGCTTCACCTGCTCAAGCGGCCCGGCGGCGAGGGCCGCGGCCACCCGTCCCCCTGCCAGGGCCACGAGCCGCTGGGTCTCGTAGAGGTTGCCCCTATAAAATGGGTCGAGCGGGTTGAGCCCGTCGATGGTGAGTCCCTCCTCTCCGGCTCCCACCTCAGGGCCGACGGCGGCGAGCGCCCGCATATACCCTTCCTCCATCCTCCCGGCAAACCCCGGACTGTCGACGACGAAGACATCCATCCCGTCGAGCGCTCCCCTGATGTCCTCGCCGAGCACCGCCGGGACGCAAGAGAGGACGACCGCCACAGGAAGACCAGAGGAGGCCACCTCTGAGACGACCGAACGGAGGCGATTCTCAGAACCCATGATCACCTCGTCCTCGACGAGGAGAGTGGCATGGACCGGGCGCTTGAGGAGGGAGGCCGGATAGAAGTAGCACCCCGACGAGCCGTGGATCACCACTTCGAGCCTGGTAAATCCAGAGAGACAGGCAACCGCTCAGGTCATCGCACACGGCCAGAGGGGGTCAGGGCACGGGCACTCAGGCATGGACCCGCCTCCTCCACCGGTGGAGCAGCCGCCTGATCCCGGCCGTCCCGACCGGTGGGCTGTACGGGAGACTGACTCCGGCGCCGTCAGCGTCGACCTGCAGATCGAGGGCTTCCATCACCCGGCGCACCGGCGTGCACTCCAGGGCCCTGAAGGTCATGGGGTCGATGGAGAAAACCGATCCACGCAGGTCTGCAAACGAGTCCAGCATCGCGCGCTGCCGCTCCTCCTCCTGCTGCACCGCCTCACCAGTCTGCAGGTCCAGGAGCGTTCCCACCTCCTCGAGAAAGGCGGTGCTCCCCTCAAGGCCAATAGGAAACGAGGAGATGTACGGCGTGCCGAAGCGCTCCTTCAGCACCTCGCCCACCGGGGCGAGGGCCGGTTCCCTGAGGATGTTGAGTTGCCCGGCGCCGATCTGCTTGAGGTCGGCATAACGCGCGTCCCGGACAAACCGCAGCCCGACCTCAAGCCCGAGGGACGCAAGCAACCGTTCCACCTCGGCGAAGTTCTCCTCCACCTCGTACTCCAGGTTTTTCTCCCCGATGATGGTGACCGTCTCCCCGGCCTCTTCGACCGGGTCGGCCAGTCCTGCAAGGGTCATGAGGGCGGCGTTCAGCCCGTCTGAAAAACACCCGCCGAGAAACCCGGCGGTCGGGAGCAGGACCACCGGGACGCCATAGTCCTCGCTGCAGACCGAAGCGGCGTCGTCCCCGATCGTCTCGGTGATGCAGGTGGTCAGGACGAAGATGGCGCCAGGCTTCCTTGCCGCCACCGCCCTGAGGGTCGCGGCCAGGTCCTCCTCGCCGCCGAAGATGACACCCTCTTCGGTGAGTCCGGTCGGGACGATCCTTGGGAGCGCGGGGCGCCCCTGCTCGGCCATGACAGCATGAAGAAGAGAGACATTGTGGTGGGCGCACCCCTCAGGGCCGTGGACCACCGTCACCGCGTCCTCTACCCCGCTCGTGATCGAGAGGGCGCCGGTGAGGGTGCACCCCTCATATCTCTGCGAACTGGAGTGCAAGGTCTTCGAGTTCATCCATCTCAAGGGGTGTGGGCGTCGAAGTCTGATCGTTGGCAAAGATCCGTTCGGCAAGTTCGCGGTACACCGCCGCCTGCTCTGAGTCAGGGGCGTACTCCATCACCGTCTGCTTGTGGACCTCAGCGAGTTGCACGGTGCGTGAGCGCGGGATATAGGCCACCATCTCTGAGTTGATCCGCCTGGCAAACTCACGGACCAGGTCCTCCTCGCCTGCCATGTTCTTTGCGTTGCAGATGACGCCGGCAAGACTGCAGCTCGGCTTCGAGCGTTTTGAAAGGCGTGCGACCGCCTTGGCGATGTTGTTTGCCGCGTACAGGGACATCAACTCACCTGAGGTGACCAGGTAGACCTCCTCGGCATACCCCTCCCGCATCGGCATCGCAAACCCGCCGCAGACCACGTCGCCGAGGACGTCGTAGACGATGACGTCGCCGTGGAGTGCTCCGAGCCGTTCCAGGAGCCTGAAAGTGGCGATGATCCCGCGACCGGCACACCCGATCCCTGGCTCTGGGCCGCCGGCCTCGACGCACCTCACACCGGCAAACCCCTCGCGGACCACCTCCTCGATCGAGACATGGTCCTCGCCCTTCTCCCGCACCAGGTCGAGGACCGTCTGGATCCATGCCCCATGCATCAGCATCCTGGTGCTGTCCCTCTTCGGGTCGCACCCGATCTGGAGCACGTCGAGGCCTTTTGCTCCCAGTGCTGCGGAGAGGTTTGCGGAGGTGGTGGATTTCCCGATCCCACCCTTCCCGTAGAGGGCGATCTGTTTCATATCCAGGTATTATAGGGAGGCATCAGATATATAGTCGGCTGGTTTTAACACAAATAATATAGTCCTTCAGGTTTGGGAAATCTAAGGATGGGGACGGTAGAGTCGGCATCATGCCATTCAGGATCATTTTCTGTGAGATCATCCCAGAAAGAACGTGGACATGTTCACGCCTCCCCACATCTCTCAGTTCCACCCTTATCCACTCTTTTTAACATGGTTCCATCCCCTTCCCCCATGCTCCCGCCGGAAGGCGGCAACCAACTGACCAAAGGGTCTCTACACAGTCGTTCTGTAAGATTTTTCTGTCTTCCAGTCATCCCCATGGTCCCCTTCGCAAGGAGAAACAACGGATGGCAATACTCTTATTATGGCCGTTGGTCGAGCCTTCCAGACCCTATTGTATTCCCAAGGGAATGAAAGGCAGCGAGTTAGAGAAGAGAAGACGAGAATCTTCGAGATGTGAGTAATAACGATTTTTGGGCTCTGTAGAAATGTTCGGGATGGCCATCTCTGACTGGGGGCGTGCCGCCCCCCGAACCCCCCGACACACGAGAGAGTGAGGACGGTAGCACTCTCTTGATGGTCATCTATTCTGCCTTCCAGACCCTATCGTGGTCCTGAGGCCCGGGGGCAGAGCCCCCGTCGAGAAGATGGGAGAAAGGCAGGAGATTGTGATGGATCAGGTGAAGATTTTTATTATCTGTCACCGTCCCTGCATGCTCATCTCTCGTCGTTCATCATGATGGGTGAGGGGTGTTATGGGATCATTTGATCCTCTCATCATGTGCTCGCTCTCGCACATGACCCTTTTTCGTGTGGGGCCCTCGTCTCCCTCCTCACTCAAACCCTTTTGCAAGGCCGAAGATGAGGACCAGGATCGGCACGATCTCCAGACGGCCAAACCACATCAGGAAAATGAAGAGCCACTTGGAGCCCAGACTCATATCAGGCGATACAATACCAGTGCTGATGCCGTTGTTGCAGAAGGCCGAGGTGATCTCAAAGATCACGTGAGAGGTCTCGAAGGGGGCGTTGGGTTCGAGATGGAAGACAAGGATAGTGCAGATGAAGATAGTGAGGAAGTAGAGGATGATGATCAGCATGTTCTTCGAGACCTCGACCTCGGCGATGTTCTTCTGCACCGTCTTGCCCCCGTGCCTGAACGGGACGACGACCTTGCCTGAGACAAAGATCCGCTTGAACCACCAGGCAAGACTCTCGAGTCCGAGGATCACCCTGGAGATTTTCATACCTCCGGCAGTCGAGCCGGATGACCCACCGATGAGCACAAAGATCACCAGGAAGAGGACCGTGACCGACGGCCAGGTGTAGGGTGAGGTGTTCTGGAACCCGGTGCTGGTGATCGCCGCGGTCGCCATAAAAATTCCATCACGGACCGCATCTATGGTCTCTGCGCCGGTCAGGAAGATGAGGTCAAGGGCGACGACCAGAAACCCGATCCCGGTGAGCGCGAGGAGCGCAATGGCCTGGCGGTCCCCGAAAAATCCCAACTTTCGGTGGTGATACATCAGGTAATAAATTTTGAATGGCATCGCACCAGCAAGCATCACCGGGACGAGGAGAAACTCGAGGGTCATATTCTGGTAGAAGGGGATACCCTCAGAGTGGACTGTGAACCCCCCGGTGGCGATGGCCGTCATCGCAAGGTTGGTGGCATCCCAGAGCGTGACGCCAGAGAGGAGGACAAGTCCGATGGAGAGGATCGTGATGATGATATAGATCCGCCACATCGCAAACCCGGTCGCGACGACACTCGGCATGAAGGCCTCGGTCCTGGCCTCTGAACGGTACAGTCCCCGCTGGACCAGCCCTGAGCGACTTGCCAGGGCGATGGTGAAGGCGACGATCCCGATCCCGCCGAGCCACTGCATGAAGGTCCGCCAGAAGAGGAGGGTCTTTGGAGTGGCGTCGACGTCGGGGAGGAGGGTCATGCCAGTGTCGGTCCAGCCCGACATCGCCTCAAAGATACTGTCGGTGATCGGCATCCCGAGGCCAACGACGAATGGGACCGCACCGATGATAGCCGAGAGGAGCCATATCAGTGCGACGGCCGCAAGGGCGGCCGAGAGCCTGGGCTCGCGTGCGGGCCTTGGCACCTGCATTAGCAGCGACCCAAGCACGACATAGATGAGGGGGACAAGCCCCATAGGCAGAAGCATCTCCCACTCTCGGTAGAAGAAAGTGATAAGGAGAGGAACGCAGGTGACGAGCCCTATAAACCTGAGGATCCTCCCGATATCTGGAGCGATAGCGGAGATGTACTCTGACCGGTCCATCCAGACATGGTTCTGCTCGTAACGTCTTATCCTTTTTCTCTCCCGGTCATGGACGGGTCGTTCCCATCCCCACCAGTGAGCACAAACCAGCGGTTGATGATCCGCCAGGCAAGGATGAGTTCTACGACCTCGCCGGCCGTGAGATAGGAGCGATGCTGGTAGACCTCCACGCCCTCAGCGCTCGTCTGGTGGCCGATGATCCTGGCGAGTTTTCTGATAGCCGAGTGGTTCAGCGCACCGTCAAGGGTGATGGCGCTCATCTCCCTGTCGTCAAGGGTGGTCACTTCGTACCTAAGGGTAAAAGGGCGGTCTGAGAGCACCAAGATCTCACCGAGGTCAATGGAAAAGCCGATCTCCATCGTCTGCCGCACAAGAGGTCTCTGGTAGAGTGTGACCTGGTAGATGTCCTTTTCCAGAGTCACCTCGCGTCCATATCCTGAGCAGGCGATCCCGATCACGGCGTCGGCATATCTTCGTTGGGGAGCAATGTAGCGCTCGTAGTCTGGGAGGCGGGTCTCCATCTCGACGAGCACTTCTTCTTTCTGGTAGCCGCGTCGCTCCATATCGCGCCGCAGTTTCCAGAGCCTCTTGACCTCAGGGTCGGGGTCGACAAAGAGCGAGAAGTCGAGGAGGGCGCGCAAGTGCGGGGTGAAGAGGGTATGGAGCCCTTCCAGGATGAGCACCCGTGGCGGCGAGAAGGGGACCGGGTCGGCAAAGGTGCCGGTGGTGTGGTCATAGACTGGCTTCATGACCGACTTCCCGTTCTTCAGAAGCCTGACATGCTCAGCCAGGAGATCGAGGTTGTTTGCCTCAGGGACGAGGGGAGTGATCCCGAGTTTCATGCGCTCCTCGCGGTCGTAGCGGTGGTAGTCGTCGAGGGTGATGGTAGCCACAAGGTCGGGGCCAAAGATCGCCCTGATCGCCCGGGTGAAGGTGGTCTTGCCTGACCCGCTGTCGCCTGCCACCCCGATGGTGAAGACCCGGTCTGAACTGGCAAGTTGTTCCCTGAAGTTGGACGGTCTCATCGTCTGGAACTCTGAGGCATGAGGAATAAGGGTTGCGCATACTCACTGCCATAGGTCCACAGTGCCAGCATCTAAGTCCTTTCCCGTCAAACAAATGAAGACATCATGGAATTCCCCATCGTCTGGATCTACTGGGCGCTCAGCCTCACCATCGTCACCTATGCCTCGGCGTACATTATCAGGCACCACCGGCAGTACGGCTACCCTGCCCTGGTCGGATTCTATGTCATCTACCTCGCCGCCTCCCAGGTGCTTGCTGCACGGTTCGTCGAGTTCGACCTGGGCATCGCTGTCTTCTTCGCGCCGGCCGGGGTATTCATCTATCCTTTCCTCTCGCAGGCCATCGATATGATCAACGAGGTCTATGGCGAGCATAAGACCCACATCGCCATCGGGATCGCTTTCCTCACCCAGGTGCTCCTCGTCGCCTTTATCGTGATGACCAACACCCTCACGCCGGCGCCTTTCTTCGCCTACGAAGAGATGTGGCAGGAGGTCTTTGCCCAGAGTCTCAGGATCATCCTCGCCTCCTGGATCACCTTCCTGGTCGCCCAGAACATCGACGCCTGGATCTTTGCGAGGCTCAAGGAGCGCTACCCTGACCGCGTCCTTCTCAGGAGCGTCTCCAGCGACCTCTTCAGCCTCACGGTGGACAGCGTCATCTTCGTCGTCATCGCCTTCGGCGGCGTTGCCCCGCTCGTCCCGCTCATCATCGGGCAGATCGTCTCCAAGAACATCATCGGATTCCTGGATACACCGTGGTTCTGGTGGTATAAGAGGTATCTTGAAAAATAGGCCCAAAAAGTCTCCTATTTTTTCTGAAGCCCCGTAATATAAATCCTATTAATTCCACACTCAGGGGATCAGGGGGCCTCCGGCCCCCTGATCCCCGTGTCATGAGGATTGACGGGGGACGGGATTGAGCCGAGAGGCGAGGGTATTCCACTCCCCCGATCCATTCATCTGCCATCCCCTCCTATCGCCATTGCGGGGGTCCAGGGGCGGCCATCCCCTGGCAGAGACTGTGAGTACACTCCGAGCATCTTTTCCATTCATCCCTTCCCTCATCGCCAGAGTTCTGGCCGTGAACGTTCCGGGGTCAGTCCCTCTTGAAACCCGACGGGGGGAGAGGTTTTCGAGACTGGTGCGCATGTAGCGCTTCTCTCTGTCGATCTTGATCCTCATGATGAGGACAGTCCTTTTATCCCCTGCGCCCTGACGACTTCGTCGAGCGCGGCATAGGATGGGGAGGCACGGGGATGGACACAAATGTGCGGCGGCCTTGGTGCTGCTCTGGGCCGAAACACCCACAAACGTCCGACCTCGTTCATCCCCCGATTTTTCATTTTTGCACGTTCCCCCGTGTTCATCCAAAGATATATGAGTCGACCGCCCCATCAGAGATTCATGAGGTGATGAAACGATCTCCGAACTGGCCGTCTGCGTCGTACTCATCGCTCTTGGAGCGATCTTATATCTGGTCCCATTCAGGAGAAACCGGGTCTTCGGGCTGAGGATTGGGCCCACGTACGAGTCCGAAGCGCTCTGGAGAAGAAAGAACCGATACTTCGGATCTTTCCTCATAGTCACCGGCCTGCTCCTCCTGCTCTTCATCGCCACGCCATATTACTCGCTCTTCCTCCTCTCCGCTCTCCTGGTCTCCCTGGGTGCAGCCTATGTCGAGGAGAAGAGCCTGCTCGTCACGCCCCTTGCCCTCTTCGCTCTCTTTCTCCTCACCGCCCTCTGCGCCTACCCGCTCCTTCCCGGCGAGATGGCGGTCCACTTCTCAGGGCTCGAAGCGGACGGGTGGGAGGCGAAGGGCACATACCTCCTTGCCATGACCGTGCTCTCTCTGCTCATCCTCGTCTTCACCGCCGGTGCTGCGCGCCTCAGGCGGGACGTGCTCCCGGTCATGAACGGAACTCTCCTCTTCCTTCTCGCTCTCAATGCAGCAGTCATCGCCGCCCAGAAATACGGCGAGCACCTCATCGCCCTCGGCTACCTTGCCCTGGTCACGCTCCTCGCATTCGTGGTCCATGAATATCTCAACAGGATACGGATGGCCGGAGTGAAAGGATGAGAAGAGCCCCCACTCTCCTAACTCTCCTGCTCTTTCTGGTCGTCGCCCTCTCGCCATGCTGCGTGGAGGAGGGGGCCATGGTCCAGATAGAGTATGTCCCCCAGAGCGACCAGGCGATCGACTGCGGGATTGCGGGAATCGCGATGCTGATAAAACACGCCTGTCCTGAGGTTGGATACGGCGAGATCGTCTCCTCCCTTGCCATGCCCTGCACATGCTCCTATATCCCTGGAAGCCTTGCCTCGCAGGCCACCTGGCTCTGGGACGAGGACTATGCATTCCAGGCGTCGCTCTATGGACTGGAGTATGTGTCGTCTCCTCACCAGGGCAACGCGACCGGCGCGCACTATGACGAATACCTCCGAGAGATCAAAGATTCCATCGACCAGGGGGTGCCAGTGATGATCGGAGGCTGGGACCTCTATTATGACAAGTTCTACCTGGACCGACTGGAAGGGTGGGGGCTGGGGCCCGGCCAGGCCGGGCACAACATCGTCGTCGTGGGCTATGACCGGGAAGGCATCCACTACCTGGACCCTGGCGCCGTCGTCAACCAGCGGGATGAGATCGGGAATGTCACCTTTTTCCAGCGCTATGACGACTTCAGGCTGGCGGTCACCTCCCTTCCAGGCCCGGGGACGCTCCATTACTGCATCTATGAGAAGGTCGGCGATCCCCTGCCCGAGGATGAGCGCTCCAGGTTGATCAGAGCGCGGAACCTGGCAAAGTTCTACGGAGACCCTGAGGCCTACGACCAGGTCTATGCAGAGGCGTACCGGCACTCGGCCTTTGGGTCTGAGGCCCTTGAGGCGTTGCGCCAGGATCTCGAACCCAACAATCTCTCTCAGATCCTCTCCCAGAGAAAGACTCACTTGAAAGAGGGATTTCTGGCCTCATCGCTGGGGGTCGGGAGCGTGCGATATATGTGCTATACCAATGCCTGGGCGGCCGGGTGGGGGAGCGCGTATTATGAGGAGACCGGTGATGAAGAGGGAGCCGCGATGATGGCTGACCTGAGCGCCCGGTTCAGGGAGGGCGACGCACTCTTTACCGAGATTATCCAAGCATATGACCGGGAGGGTTCATGGAACCCTGACGATCTGAGCCAACTGCAGACGACGGTCGAGGAGATCGATCGTCTCTATGCCGCGCTCCAGGAAGAGGACGACCCCCTCCGGTCCAGCGAGTGAGGGCATACCTGGGTCCAGGTCTTTTGGAAAACTATACCTCCCTGCATGATGACCTCCACCTATGAAAAGTACCTTCCACATCATGCTCATCCCGACACTGGGCTGCCCGGCCCACTGCAAATATTGCTGGAGTTCAGATGAGCGCTCCCCGAGGATGAGCATTGAGACGATCAAGGATGTGGTCGAATGGCTCAAGGACTTCAGGGACGACCAGGTCACCGTCACCTTCCATGGCGGCGAGCCCCTCCTGGCCGGCGAGGCATTTTACCAGGAGGCCCTCCCCCTCCTCGCCGACGGGCTCAGCCACCTCCACCCCACCTTCGCGATCCAGACCAACCTCTGGCTCCTCACGCCCGGCATCGCCGACCTCTTCGCGAAGTACAACATCCCAGTCGGCTCCAGCATCGACGGCCCAAAGGAGATCTGCGACCTGCAGCGGGGCGAGGGCTACTATGAGCGGACGATGCAGGGCTACGAACTCGCCCGCGAGCACGGGCTCGACGTCAGGTTCATCTGCACCTTTACCTCATACTCGGTGGAGCACAAGGACGAGATCTTCAACTTCTTCCTCGAAAACAACCTCACCCTCAAACTCCACCCGGCCCTCCCGTCGCTGCGCGACTCCAACCCTGACGAGTGGACACTCACCCCGGAGAAGTACGGCGAACTCCTCGTCTATCTCCTGGACCAGTCCCTTGAACACCTGGGCGAGATCGAGGTGATGAACATCAACGACCTCTGCCGCGGGGTCTTCACCCGTCACGGCACGGTCTGCACCTATGCCGACTGCATGGGCAACACCTTCGCAATCGGGCCGGATGGGAGCATCTACCCGTGTTACCGTTTCGTGGGCATGCCCGAGTTCGTGATGGGCAATGTCGCCACGCACCCGAGCAGGGAGGAACTCGAGCACTCCGCGGTCTGGAAGCAGATGGAGGCGTTCAAGGCATATGTCGACGAGCACTGCAAGGACTGCGCACACATCAAATATTGCCGGGGCGGGTGTCCATACAACGCCATTGCACCGACCGGCGGCGAGGTGAAGGGCGTCGACCCGCACTGCCCGGCCTATGCCAGGATCTTCGAGGAGATCGGTGACCGGATCAATAAAGAGATGTTCGAGTCCTCGCCCTTCCTTGAGATGGGCGGGCCGCGGTCCAGGCGGGCGAGGGATACGAAGCCGGGCGTGATGGCGCTGATCAGGCAGATGGCGATGCGGTGAGAGGGGGACGATACTTCCTCATCTCTTCTCTTCAGGTGGCCCTACGGACCATATTTTATGGTTTTCGT
>JAQVHG010000039.1 GCA_028696365.1 Methanofollis sp. | reverse complement strand
CTCAGCACTCAGATCTCAGATATCAACACCGTTCTTCAGACACTTTCAGATCTACAAAACGAAGAACTCTCCGAGATCACCGCCGCCCTTACTGAAGAGATGATCGCCAGGGCCCATGACAAAGGTGCCGTCATCTCCACACTTGAGGAAGTGGAGAAGACCTACCCCTTCACTCTCCAGGCGATTATCGGAGAATTACTCAGGGCAGCCGAACGGCTCGGCGACCCCTATTACTTTGAAGCCGGCCTCAAGTTCAACACCATGCTCGGACCCGACGAGGAAGTCCAGATCAAAGAGATCGTCAAAGCTGGGATCGCCGTGGTCGAGCGGACCGGAGAGGCACGGTTCATTCTTGAGATCGTGCCACTCGTTGAAGATGCGGTCTCGGGCAACCGCGCATTCACCATCTATCTGACTCTTGTTCACACCCTTCTTGAACGAGGGGCATTCTCCCACGCCATCGACATCTATGCAAAGATCCCTTCATTCGGTGAGATCACCCAGATCGGGATGCAGTTCTGGGACACCTCAGTGATGCTGGTCAGCAACGGGGTGCTACGAGACAGGGTCGACCAGGTCAAGAGTATGGTCCTCGAACGGATGGACACCAGCACGAAGGAGAACCTGATCCAGCGGAGTATCAATTATATCAGCAAAGATGTGGACTTCAACGAGATCGTGCATCACATCTCCTCACTAGTGGCCCTTGCCAGTCTCCACCGTCACCGAGACGAACAACTCCTCAATACCATCAACCAGCTCATCGAGCGACGGTTCATCGACCACCTCGATCCCTCATATCTCATCGAGATCGCCCGCCAGATCAAGAGCCCCACAATCAACAGCATCGCCGTCGCCACCATCGTTGCAGACATGGCTGACTTCGGCGTTGCGCACCGCAACCGTGACGTCCTGCAGCGCGCGGTCGGTCTCACCTGTGAAATAAGAGGGCAAAAAGGTAGGTCGGAGGCGTTATGCAGTGTCATCGACCGAGCTACCGACCTTGCGGTGGTGGAAGGCGACCTCACCCTTCTCAAGAGGATGCGCGGATGGACAGACCCACTTCTTGAGCGGGAGTATGGGCTCTATACGACCGGCAATATCGTCAGAGGTATGGTGAAGTATGGGATCGACACCATGGCACCCCATGCTCTGGAGAATGCCTACGATATCGCAGTCGAGATCGAAGACCCGTCCCTCCGCCAGCAACTCTTTGAAGATATCACTGAGGGATTCATCAGGGTTGGGTGCCTGATGATGGCAGAACCTCTCGCCGCTGAGGATCCAGTCATCCTGAAGAACAGGATGGAGGTCTTCAATCGTTCCTCTGAGATCCTCAGGGAGACCATCAGTGAGCGTCGGTACTCGATCAGGCTCGCACGCGGGATCGATATCATCACTGAGTATCTGAACAAAAATCGGAATCCCTACTATGCCATCCCCATGGTCATGCTCCTCCTTGAGATCAAGAGTCAGGTGGAGCAGGACGCCATGGTGATGCGTATCGCTGCCGAGTTCGAGGAATATGTCGACGACCTCCCCTCTACCGACCCCTACGAGATGATGGCTTACCTGCTCCAGCGGCTCGAGTATGCAAAGACCTCTCCTGAAGTGATGGAGCTGACACGCACCCTCCTCACCCATATCGAAAATCCATATACGCGCTATTCAGGGATGTGCAATCTTGCCGAGAGTTACCTCCAAACTCACGACATGGAACGAGCCAGAGCACTTCTCAAGAGCATCCATGAAGGGGCCAGGTCGATAGAGATACCCCATGAGAAGAGTCTCATCCTCTCAGACCTCGCTGGACTCCTGGCAAAGGTGGATGTCGAAGAGGCATACATCTGTTTCAACGAGGCAAAAACCCTTCTCCCACTTATAGATTTTGAAATGGGAGGAGTAGTACGGAAACACCTCGTTTTCTCCCTGGTCAGCCTCCATACCATCGAACCCAAGGAAACGAATATAAGCGAGGTCATTACCCTCATCAACGAGATCGTAGATCCCGTTGACTTTGTCAACTCGCTCGTCGCCGCCTTTGCGATGGTAACAGGGGGAGTCAGAACACAGGAGGTCATGGAACAGATCTATGGCGGCATCGAGGAGATCCCGCTCGCATACGACCGTGCCTCAATGCTCCTCTCAGTCGTGCCGCTCGCAGAAAAATACGGGGAAGAGCAGGACGCTTTATCCATCCTCCAGGAGGCCGATGCCCTCTCGACAGAGATCAGGATCCCCGTCGTTGCGGCGATGGTGAAGAAGGGTGTTAGTCACATGTATTTCATGCTCTCCGCAGCAGAGAACAAGGAGGATCTCCAGGTAAAGGGCCTTGAAGTCATCAAGAGCATTGAAAACGAAGTGATCAGACACCGGGTCTTCGAGCAACTCGGGATCGGATCTGAAGAGCAGATCACCGACGCCGCATATAACCGCCTCATCGACGCAGCATATGAGGCCCTCGCCTCTCGTACCAATCACCCTGACACCTCGTCCCTGGAGTACCTCATTGAGGGGATCTCTGACCGTGCGCAGAGAGCGCGATACTGTTTCGAACTCTACGTCCTCTTCCGTGATGCAGAGATGGAGAGAACCGGCGAAAATCTCCTTCTCATCGGTCTTGATGAAGCAAGCATCATCAGACCGCTTTCAAGGAGGGTCTATGTCCTCTGCGACCTTGCCCTCTCACTCCATGAGGTGGGTGAGCGCAAGAAGAGCAGGGACATCATCGGGATGGCAGTGAACGCAGCGACAAATATCAGGCAGGACGACCTGCGAGACGAGGTTTTCAATGAACTAGATGTGGCGATCCGGATCCTCCAGGAGGGGCGGGAGGTTTGAAGACTGTCCTCCTAAATGTCTCAGGAAAGGTCCAGCACGTTGGTTTCCGGGCATACACGAAAAGAATCGCGACCAGTTTCGGGATCTGCGGGAGAGTCGTAAACTGCAGGGACGGAACCGTCAAGATCACCGCTACTGGTGACCCTGTTATCCTTGAAAAATTCGTTGCTATGCTCTATGAATGCCCCAGAGCAGTCATCAAGGAGATCGAAACCAAAGACCTTGACCCCCTCTTTTTTTCTGACTTCACGATCATGAATAAACCGGAGAAAAGATCTCCCCTTTTTCCAGAGAGTGGACAAGGTCTCTAATCACAGCATTCACTTGCTCCTCTTCAATGGTCCGATGAAGCACCGAGAGGAGTTTGTCGATGAGAGTGTCTGAGAGGATGCAACGTCCATTCCCGCTTTCGTACTCTTCCTGGCCGAGACCGTCACGCGCGATGGCAAAGACCGGTTCATCCACCATCGTCGGTTTGAATCCGTCGATGACATCATAGACAAGCCCTCCTCTACCTGGTGTGAGTGCACCGAGATCAGGGTCCATACCAACGGCAAGGAGAGCAACATTTGCCACACTGTAGAGGAGGGCATAACCAAACGAGAGCATCGCATTGACAGGATCGGTATGTGGCCGTTTTGTCCGCCGGTGAAAGTCCAGTTCTGGGGGGAGGGTGCGGCCCATCACCTCATAGTACATGTCGGTGTTCATCTGATGGAGCCGGCGGAGCTCGTCCATCTTGATAAGGAAAGGGTATTCCTCGCGTGAACGGTGGAGGAACTCAAGTTCGCCTTCATAGAGAAGGTCCCAACTGTGGGCATTGCCATACCGTTCAATAGTGAGGAGACGCTCGTTTATCGCATGTTCTACAAAGGTCAGAGCATAGGTGTGACCAAATGTTTGCTTTTGTACACTTCTGAGCCTCGTCGCAGTTTCATCATGGCCGGACGGAGTAAATACACCCGCCAAAAGCCCGTCTGCGTCGAAGATTGAAACCATGGCCCCTGCCCTGAGGACAGAGATGAGGGCAGAGGTATGGATGGTATGTCCTCCGACAACAATAAGGTGGCCAACATTCCTGATATCATATTGTCTCTCCTCGTTTTTTTTCCTGACCGTCAGGGTTGACCGGGTTGCTTTGATATGCCCCCCAAAACCAGCGACTGTCACCCACACACGATCCCTCTCTTTCATATAGCCTAAACACTGCTCCTGCGTATTGCAGTCCTGAATTAATCTGGCATCTCACCATAGATGAATAGATCGATTATATCTAGAAATGAAAGACCTTCAGTGATTTTTATCTTCGAAATTGACTTTGTAGAAATGCTCTGGGCGATTATCTCTATAGGAGGATTATTTTGAAGATTCTAGACCTTATCTTCATCCTGGGAAAATGAGTGAGAGCACGTTCGAGCTGTGATTAGCCACCTCACAATCTCCCACCGGGTTCCACCCCCAATTCCCTCAAGAAGATTGGGCGTGGGAGGTAGAATAAAAGTTCCTGGAGGAGGTTCTACTGTCTCTTCCTAATCTTGTGGTGGAGGGTGAACGGGGCGAACATGAAAAAGGACTCTGTAGAAATCCTCATAAATTCTTGCTTGGTGTGAACGTGACTCTCCAGCTTTTCCACATCGGTCGCACCTGATGTTCTGCCCCCGAGACTCCAAGATGACGATAGAGTCGGGAAGGCATAATCAGCGAACATGAAGAGGATGTTGCGTCCTCGACCTATCGTGTGGCGGGGGCCCGATGAACGGCAACCCCCCGTCAGAGGTATTTTACAAAACCGATTTTTGAGCTACCCCCCAGAGAAAGCCCTTAAGAGAACTTCTACATTGCTCATTCAGGTGTTTCTGCTCACTGTCAAACAGAATACTCCCGATTTCCAGACAACACAAATAATAAATACTTACGTTGTCGTCAGGGACTGTATGCGTGCCAGGGCCCAAGCCGAATGGCACAGACTGCATGATGTGCTCGTGCATGAACCAGGGATTGAAGTTTTTTTTGCACTGATATCCCCTAAAAATCACCTCTACGATCGCTACTTTAGTCTCGAATCCGCGAAAATTGAACACAAAAGACTCTGCGAGATATTAAAGTGTGAATTCAATGTCAAAGTTCACCACCTGACTGATGCGGTCCTCGAGAGTGTGCAGCATCCAAGGTACCGTACAATACTTTTAGAACTAGTGGCAGAGAGAAATTGGGAGGCAGAGCCCCCTCTTATCACAAGGGACAACGAGCACCTCCTCACCCTTGCAATCCTCGGTGCCTACCAGGACAGAGGGAACATCGCCTTGGAGGGTACGATGCACAACCTCTACTTCATGCGCGACCAGCAGGTCTGCACCGACCAAGGAATAGTGATAGGACGGATGGCAACGGCGGACCGGCGACGCGAGAGTATACTCACAAGGATCGCTCTCGCAGCCCTTGGTGCAGGGCCGGTGGGACTGATCCAGCGGGGTCATCTTGAGGGGGGGGACTTTATACCGGCTGGGAAATTTGCCCTCCTCGGGTATGGTTCCAGGACCGACCGCGAGGGCGTTGACGCTCTCCTATGGTCTGGTTCAAACTTTGAAGAGATTGCAGTGGTCAAAGAACCGGTCCACCCCCATATCGAAAGCACTGACCCCATGGTGAGTATGCATCTCGACACCTACTGTAACTTGGCAGGGGACGGCATCGCCGTCGGAAACCAGGCGCTCCTTGACCATGCAGAGGTGGAAGTCCTCGCCAGAGATGGTGGGATATATCATCCGACAGGTTGGAAAGGGAGTCTCTCTCAATACCTCAAGGAAAAGGACTTTTCAGTTGTCCCGGTCACCACTCTTGAGCAACTCTGTTATGCCACAAATTTCCTCTGTGTGCGTGACCGCGAGTGCATCGCGGTTGATACCGGGCTAGTTGCACAGGTGGTGATCAAGAGACTGCGGAAGCGAGCGGCTTTGAGACCTGAAATATACAGCCGTCTACTCGCAGAAGTCGAGGACGACTACCGGAAACTCAGGTTGGATGCTGAATTCTACCCGTTCAAGAAAGAGGTCTATGCTGAAGGACTGGAAATAATCCCCATCGACCTCCACAATGCTACCGGTGGGTACGGCGGGGCACATTGTATGACCTGTCCGGTCAGGCGGGGATAACCTGTGTCCCGACCAGACCGGCAGCGGCATCTTCCGCGGCGTCGAGGTGAGAGATGACTGCTATCCCGCCGCTCTTCTCTACGAACCTAACCGCAGCCTCGACCTTCGGGGCCATCGTCCCAGTCCCGAACTCTCCACGTGCGAGAAAGGCCCGCGCCTTGCAGGTGTCCATGCTCCTGATCAACTCTTCATCTGCTCCCCCATAGTCGAGGTACACACCTTCCACATCAGTGAGCATAAGAAGGAGGTCGGCACCGACGGTGGAGGCAAGTCTTTCTGCGGCAAGGTCCTTGTCGACGACAGCCTCGACACCGCGGAGCCCAGTGGCGGTCTTGATGACCGGGACGCCACCGCCTCCCCCAGCGATGACGACGGCACCGCTCTCGAAAAGCACCTTCACCGGGTCGGCTTCAAGAATCTCTAGGGGTTCTGGAGAGGGGACGACACGCCGCCACTTTCTTCCCTTCTCCTCTCGAATGGGCCAGCCTTCATACTTACCAAGAGATTCAGCCTCAGCATGGGTGTAGTAGGGCCCGATCGCTTTGGAAGGCGTGGCAAAGGCTGGGTCGGCACCGTCGACACGGGCCCTGGTCAGCACGCCCACAACTGGCGCCTCCACTCCCAGGGCTTCCAGGCGGTTCTGCATGCACTGCTGGATCATATACCCGATCATCCCCTGGCTCTCTGCCCCGCAGACGTCAAGGGGCATCCGCGGCACGGCATCCTTTGCACACTCGTTCTGGAGGAGAATGTCCCCGACCTGCGGGCCGTTGCCATGGGTGATAAGAACTTTGTGGCCAACGGCGATCATCCTGGCAAGTGGAGCGACCGCAGCATCGATGTGACTGAGTTGTTCGGCCGCTGTCCCTTTCTCTCGATATCTGATGATAGCGTTCCCTCCGAGGGCCGCGACGATCTTCATTATCTCTCCCTCGGAAGGGGGATTGAATAGACCTTCCGGTCGCTGATTACGCCTGCTCATGAATTGAAACAGAATATATGCGCATATTTATCCATTATACTGAAATGAACCCAGATTCAGGGTTATATCAGGGAGATACTGGAATATCAGCAGGAAGAGGCTAGCTATACAAAACGCCAGGATTCACAGGCACACTATCCAGCCCCCGAATGGCCATATGATGAGGAGAGATAAATCACACCTGGATCTCTTGGATCAAAGACTATGGGGCAAGGAGAATGACTAGAAATCTGCGCGATTGAATAGACCAGGTATGAGTGAGAGAAAGGCGCCCCTTCCCAGACCAAAACAGGGACATATTTGGCCAAGATCAGGGAATAGCGGATCTGATCGTGACCAATATTAGGGAGATCCAGAAATGTCAACATACAGAGGCATTGTACAATACGCAGAAAAATACAGGAATTTTATCCGGCTTCTGAGGGTCTATATGAACAGAGGAGATAAACCCCTCTGATCCATCCAGATCCATGGACTAGAAGGCGTGTGGATCGGCAGGATATCGACGCAATTCCCCGGCAAATGTAGGGAAAGACAGGACCAAAACGTTCCAAAAAAAGGCCCTGCTGAGAGAACTTTGATGCCTCTCCCTGGTGAAGGGTGGATTATCAAAGGCTTCAAGCCTTCTCATGCCCCCTTTGGTCGCATATCGAAGATATTCCTGTCAAGAGAATGCTCCGTATTTTCTGTACACGATAAAATATTTTCATATTTTGGCTCTGTAGAAACCCTCACTTCTTGTGTGGAGGAGACGTGTGTCCCCCGCCTGCCTACCCCTTTGGCCGGGGGCTCTGCCCCCGGACCCCAGGGACGAAGATCGGGGCGGGAAAGCATCATAGGTAACTGTGACGAGAGTGCTGCCTTCTTCGACCTATCGTGTGGCGAAGGAACCTGGGGGCGGCACGCCCCCCGGTCGAGGAGAGCGTTTTAAATCTCTGGAAGGAAGCACTTCAGTTCAAGGAGATCTTTAACCCTAGAGAGTTTTGGGATATGCTCACTCTCAGACCACCGCAGTGCGAGGGGGACGGGAAGATAATAGCCTACGAGAAGGGAGTGTCTCTGGAGAATCGACAAAGTGTTGCTCAGAACAATTCTTACCCTACACGCCTGTCGCCCTCGACTCGCACATAATTTAAAAGAACCAAAAAAAGTATGAGAAGTTCTTTCAAACAGATTATTTCTGTTCTTTTTCAGCAGTGGGTTCGTCTCCGTCCCCCTCGCCGTTCTGCGAGAGCCTCCGCATCGACGGGAAGAGGATGACCTCTTTGATGGAGTCGTTACCGGTGAAAAGCATAATCAACCGATCGATACCCATCCCGACACCGCCAGTCGGGGGCATCCCATAGCCAAGGGCGTTGATGAAGTCATAGTCGATCATCTGGGCCTCAAGGTCACCAAGACGCCGCTTCTGGTCCTGCGCCTCGAACCGTTCCTTCTGGTCGAGAGGGTCGTTCAGTTCTGAAAAACCGTTCGCAAGTTCCATGCCGTTCACGAAGAGCTCGAAACGCTCGGTAAAACCAGGCTTGGAGTGATGGCGCTTCGCGAGCGGTGAATTCTCGACCGGGTAATCGTAGACAAAGGTTGGCTGGATGAGTTTGTCCTCACAGAAGTGCTCGAAGAAGAGGGCGAGATAATCGCCGTGAGTCTTCGCCGCTTCCCACTTCTCCATATCTTCCTTCTCAGCGATGGCCGCAAGTTCCTCCACAGGAGTAGCTAAGACGTCGATGCCAGCATATTCCTTCACTGCGTCCTCCATAGTGAGCCGACGCCAGGGGCGCTCAAAGGAGATCTCAGTCCCATCGAAGGTGATCGACGTCGTGCCACAGATACCAATGACAAGGTGAGTAACGATCTCCTCGGTGAGATTCATCATGTCCTTGTAGTCGTGGTAGGCAGCATAGACCTCAACCATTGAGAACTCTGGGTTGTGATGCGTGTCGATGTCCTCGTTGCGGAAGTTCTTTGCGATCTCGTAGACCTTCTCGAAGCCGCCGACGACGAGCCGCTTGAGGTAGAGTTCAGGGGCGATCCGCAGGAAGAGTTTCTGCTCAAGGGCATTGTGGTAGGTCGTGAATGGCCTGGCATTCGCACCGCCATAGACTGGCTGGAGAGTTGGAGTCTCGAATTCCAGGAAGTCCCGTGCGTTGAGGAAATTACGCAGTTCTGCGATGGCTTTGCTCCTGAGCCTGAAGGTCTCCCTGCTCTCGGGGTTCATGATCAGGTCGAGGTAGCGGTGGCGATACCTCATCTCGGTGTTCTTGAGCCCGTGGAACTTCTCGGGCATGGCGCAGACCGACTTGGTCAAGAGATGGTAGGTGCTGACCCAGATCGTGATCTCGCCCATTTTGGTCCTGAATACCCGGCCGGTGATACCGATGATGTCACCGGTGTCGACGAACTTCTTGAACTGGTCAAATGGTTCGTCGCCTATGTCGTTTTTCCTAACATAGAGCTGGAGCCGTGCTGAATCGTCACCGACATCTACAAAGATCGTCTTGCCGTGACGGCGGATGCTGTAGATCCGCCCCGCAGTCGTGATCTCTTCCTCGCTCGGGTCGTGGCCGATCTCGGCGTATCGCTCCCTGATCTCTGTCAGGGTCACCTCTCGCTCATAGTGGGCCGGGTACATGGGGAGTCCGGCCTCCTGGATCTCCTGATACTTGGCGAGTTTTGCCTCATCAAAACTGATCTGTGAATCGCTCATGGTAACCTATCCCGGGTACAGGCACCCGGGCGCGTGGAGCGTCCGGGTGAAATCGTGCTCTTATATTTTTTCTATCCTGTGCTCTTAAGGGTATCATCCCTGTCACTTGGCCAAGGCGGCACGGCGTGCACCCACCCTGGGGCAGGGTATATACTTTCACCCTCCATCCATCCCTGATGCGGATCGGGTACCCCTGTGTGAACACCGGCATCGGGTGCACCTCTGCCAGGACCTTCAGGCTGAAGTCATGGAGCGAAGAACGGTTTTTCTCCACAGTTGCAGAAAATCTCCACTGCCTTACTCAGATCCTGGAGTACAACACAGCGCACGGCCTCCTCTTTTTCAGAATCACCTCAGACCTCGTCCCCTTCGCGTCCCACCCGATAAACAACCTCGACTGGTTGGATGTTTTCTCTGAGGAGTTTGCCGGGATCGGGGCATATGTCAGGGACCAAGGCATGCGCATCTCGATGCACCCTGACCAGTTCACCCTTCTCAACTCCCCTGACGAGGGGGTCACTAGGCGGAGTGTCGCCGAACTGGCATACCATGTCATGGTCCTCGATGCGATGGAACTCGACACCACCGCAAAGGTCCAGGTCCATATCGGCGGGGTCTATGGGGACCGGCAGGAGGCGATGGCACGGTTTGTCGAGCGCCATCGTGCCCTTCCCGACTCGATCAGGAGGCGACTCGTCGTCGAGAACGACGACCGGCTGTACACCGTGAAAGAGTGTTTTGCCCTCCACCAGGTCTGCGGGGTTCCGGTCGTCTTCGATACCTTCCACCACGAGTGCAACCCGTCAGGGGAGGAGGTGGGCGAGGCACTTGCGGCCTGCGCGACGACCTGGGACCCTCGTGTCGACGGCGTCCCCATGGTCGACTACTCTTCTCAGGCACCAGGGGCGCGACGCGGGCGGCACGCCGACACCCTCGACGAGGCTCACTTCGCCACCTTCTTCGCGGCCTCACGGCCTCATGACTTCGACCTGATGCTCGAGATCAAGGACAAGGAACAGAGCGCCCTCCGCGCCCTTGCGATCGTGCGGTGGGTCCTGGAATAAAGAAGCGTCTCTGAACCCTCTGGGGGGTTGCCCCTCCCGCCGACATGACGGTGGAGGAGGGCGTGGGACCGGAAGGGCCGTCCCTATCGCAAAATTATCACACCACTCTTGCGCCGGGGGTTGCACCCGCCGGACCCCCGCTGATGAAGATTGATGGAGGATTGCGCCCCGTCTTCATGGTTTTCTCTATGCCCTCTCGTCCCTATCGCCATCGCAGCACCCCCGGCGCAGTGATGTGGGAAGGTGATGGATACATGGATGCGCAACGAAGAGGGGAGGATCTCGATCTATGAATGACCCACGACCTTCTGATACACCCACCTGGAATACCAGACCAGATAGATGCAGACGACGCCGAGGATCATGACCAGCAGGACGAACCCGTACACCTCAGGGACTAACGCAGTGAGCAGGGTGAGGAGGCCCGCCACCTGGAAGGCGACTCCGGCCCGTTCATGCGTGATCTGCCAGACGCGTTCGTCTGCAAGTGTCCATGGCGTCCTGATCCCTACAAAAGAATTCTGGTCAAGTCCTTTCTTCATGAGGGATCCCATGGCGATCTCCATGATGCCAAAGATCACCGCTAAAAATGCCGGCATCGAGACCTCGATCCCCTGTGCCCACAGGATGGCGACGACATGGACGGCAAAGAGAAAGAGGGCGATGACCAGACCGAAGGCATCGTACCGCCGCCTGGTCTCCGCTGTGGCCTCCACTCGCGCATCCAGGGCAGGTACCACGAAGAGGAAGAGCACAGTAACGCCTGCAAGGAGGAGCGGCAGCAGGAATATACCCCAGAATGCAGGGAGATAGGCATCGACTTCGCCGGCGGCGTTCCAATGCGAGGGGATCTCTTCGGGCACCGTCGGGTACACCGCGATCCCGAGAAGAAACGCAAGGAC
>JAQVHG010000323.1 GCA_028696365.1 Methanofollis sp. | reverse complement strand
ACGGCGTCTTCCACCAGGCGGCGATCGCCTCGGTCCCGAGATCGGTCGACGATCCCCTTGCCACCCACACCACAAACGAGACCGGGACACTCAATGTCCTCCTCGCGGCACGGGACGCCGGGGTGAAAAAGGTCGTCTTCGCCTCCTCGTCGGCGGTGTACGGCGAGGAGCCCACTCTCCCCAAGCACGAGGAGATGATCCCTGCCCCAGTCTCTCCGTACGCTGTCTCCAAACTCACCGGCGAATACTATGCCGCAGTCTTCTCAAGACTCTTCGGGCTCAAGACCGTGGCGCTGCGGTACTTCAATGTCTTTGGCCCTCGCCAGGACCCTTCCTCTCAGTACTCAGGCGTGATCTCCATCTTCACCGACCGGGTCAAATCAGGCGAGGCGGTCACCATCCATGGCGACGGCGGACAGACCCGTGACTTCGTCTATGTCGCCGACGTGGTGCAGGCAAACCTCCTCGCAATGGAACAGGACGTAACCGGGGTCTTCAACATCGCGTGCGGGCGCCAGACCGACCTCAACACCCTGGCCAGGAGCGTGATGGAGGCGGCCGGGCGCACGGTGCCGGTGGAGTACGGCCCAGTCCGTCAGGGCGACGTCCGCCACTCGCTCGCCGATATCTCAAGAGCCCACGAGACGCTCGGGTGGACACCCGAGTGGACGCTGGTGAAGGGACTTGGGGAGATGCTTTCTCAAGAATCTTGAGCGAGTTTTCTAGAAATCTTCTATACCAATTTTTGAACATATCGGCTCTGTAGAAACCCTCTAGACAGTTATCTCTGGCAGAGCCCCCGGCCAAAGAGGTGGGAAGGTGGGTGGCACACGTCTCCCCACACAAGAGGTGAGGATTTCTACAGAGCCAACATATCCCAAAACTCTGGGGTTGAAAATAATCCTGGACTGAATTTTTTCGTTCCTGAGTTTCTAAACCCTATCCTCCACCAGGGGGCTTGGCCGCACCCCGCCAAAGATGGTCATCCAGAGGAATTCTACACAACCATTCTATCTTACTTTTTGTGCCCAGAACAGACACATTGTATTTGGTCACCTCTACAACTCGAACATACGATGGATTTATATTTTCAATGATATATATTGCCCAATCCAATCCACACTTCAGAGTGGGGCTCTACAGATGCCCGCTGTACAAGTTCTTCCACAGGTGAGAGGGGGCAGAAGTCAATCTCTGGCATACAATGATCTATACACACTCCCTTTGAACCCAGATCCTCACATCAAGCAATAATCTAAGATTGATACAATTTCGAGAACTTGATTCGCGAAATGCATTGCCATGAAATATATCATTACGGGGGGGGCAGGATTCATCGGTTCAAATCTTGCCAGGACACTTTCGCAGGACCACGAGGTCACGATCCTCGACAACCTCTCCACAGGCCGGATGGAAAACATCCAGGACCTCGTCGACGGGGGAGACGTAACTTTTGTCCATGGAGACATCACCGACACATCTCTTCTCCAGAACCTCTTCCAGGACGTTGACGGGATCTTCCACCAGGCGGCGCTCCCCAGTGTCCAGCGCTCGGTGAAGAACCCGATGGCAACCCATGAGGCAAATGTCACCGGCACGCTCAACGTCCTCCTCGCAGCCCGCGACGCAGGCGTGAGAAAGGTCGTCATGGCCTCCTCCTCCTCGGTTTATGGCAACACCCCCACCCTGCCCAAGCACGAGGGCATGGTCCCCCATCCCCTCTCCCCGTACGCGGTCTCAAAGATCGCCGACGAGTACTATGCCTCGGTCTTCTCTGATCTCTTCGGGGTGCAGACGGTCTGTCTGCGCTACTTCAATGTCTTTGGCCCGCGCCAGGACCCGTCCTCCCAGTACGCCGCCGTCATCCCGAACTTCATGACGCGGATCCTGAACGATCAGCCGCCGGTCATCTATGGCGACGGCAAGCAGACGCGGGACTTCACCTATATCGAAAACGTCGTGCAGGCGAACATCAGGGCAATGGAGAGCGATGCGGAAGGAGTTTTCAACATCGCTTGCGGCGAGCGGATCGACCTCCTGGAACTCGCACACACTATCATGGAGGTCGTTGGAAAAGATCTCAAACCGATCCACGAGGCCCCCCGCCCCGGCGACGTGCGGGACTCGCTTGCCGACATCTCCCGTGCGCGAGAAGCGTTTGGGTATGCACCGGAGTACGACTTGAAAACAGGACTTATGGAGACGATCACATGGTTCAGGAATCACTGAAAGACAAGACAGTCTGCGTCGTCGGGCTTGGCTATGTCGGCCTGCCCCTTGCAGAGGCATTTGCCGAGAAGATTCCCACCATCGGCTACGAGATCGTGGAGGAGAAGGCGCGGCAGATCGCGGCGACCACGAAGGCGCCGCTGCATGTCACCTCTGATCCAGAAGAGATCAGAAAGGCAGACTTCGTCCTCATCTGTGTCCCGACACCGGTGAAGAAGACCAAAGAGCCAGACCTCTCCTTTGTCAAGGCCGCGGCACGCACCGTCGGCCAGCACCTCAAGCCAGGGGCGATCGTCGTCCTGGAGTCGACGGTGTACCCTGGGGTGACCGAGGAGGTTGTAAGACTGGTCCTCGAGGAGGAGTCTGGTCTTGTCTGCGGGAAGGACTTCAAGGTCGGCTATTCTCCTGAGCGGATCAACCCAGGCGACGACGCCCATGATCTCGCGAAGATCACCAAGATCGTCGCCGGCATGGATCTCGAATCTGGGGAAGCCCTCT
>JAQVHG010000322.1 GCA_028696365.1 Methanofollis sp. | reverse complement strand
CGCCGGTGGAGTACGACGACGAGGTGGCACATGTCAACCTCAAACTCGTCCGCGAGCATATCCCATATCGTCACCTCACCCTCACCCTCCCTGACTGGGAGGGGATCGAGACGATCTATGCCTATCCCCCAGGGCTCTCGGTCGAACGGCAGGACGGGACGGTGATGATCACAGGACATGCCGCTGCAAACGACCCCGTGGCGGTCGAACTCCTCATGCCCCCCTCCTACCTGGAACAGACAAGCGGGTTCCCCCACCAGGTCGACAACCTGAGGCAGAAGACCGAGGACGGCGCCTTCTGGTACAACCTCCCGTACCATGCGGCATCGGTCCTCCAGACGGTTGCGGCCTTCCTGGTCCTCGTCCTCCCCTTCGCTCTCCTCCTCCTGTATCGCAGGTATGGGCGGGAGAAGACCTTCACCGTCCCCGAGTATCTCAGTTTCACGCCCAACACCGCCCTCAAGCCCTGGCAGGTGAACCTCCTCTTCAAGGGGGACGTGAACGACTCTGACGAGGACGCCTTCTATGCCACGCTCCTCGACCTTCACAGGCGGGGCCTGGTCACCGTCAGGGAGAAGGACGATGCAAAGGGGATCACGGTCACAGTCAACCGCAACCATTCAGACGACCCCTACGAACAGCGGGTGCTCAACTACATCTCCAGTGTCGCGGGCAACGGGGTCTTTGACTCTGGCGAACTTGAGAGGATGACGATGCGGGCGGCAGAGGGCAGGGCCGACCTGGCCACCGTCCAGGGCTACCAGCGCAGTCTCCAGGCCCTCTTCAGTCCGGTGGACACGCGCTTCTCCAGAAAGTACGCAGTCGATGGCCGGAAGTTTGTCTCGCCCCTCCTCTTCCCGCCTGCATTCCTCCTCGGGCTTGCGGTCCTAGTCTTCGTGCTCGCCCCGGCCACCGGCGCCGCGTCGGTCCCGGCGATCGTCCTCTCGGTCACAGGGCTCGTCGAGGTAGGTATCGCCCTTCTGATGCCCTCGACTCTCTTTGGCCACTGGAAGGATAACCACTTCAAGGATAAACTGGAATGGGACAGTTTCGGGAAGTTCCTCTCAGACATGGCACAGATCCAGAAGTATGCCCCAGAAGACCTCTCGATGTGGGGCGAGTGGATGGTCTACGGCACCGCCCTGGGCCTGGGTGAGCAGGTCGAGAAGGCGATGGAACACCTGCACGTCTCCTATGCCGAGGTGGGGATGCCAGTCTACTCGCATATGCCCCTCGCCTTCATGCCGATCGCCCACTTCTCCGCGCCTTCCACCAGCGGTGGGGGTGGCGGCTTCGGAGGTGGCGGAGGAGGGTTCGGTGGAGGAGGCGGCTTCGGAGGGGGAGGCGTCGGAGGGCGTTGAACCGAGATCTTCACCTCTTTTTTACCGTGTAGAATCAGGCATGAACCTGCGGTTCAAACATACGCGGTTGAATATTTCTCGTCGCTTGCTCTCTCTTTTTTAAGACTGAAGAAGCGGTGGAGATCTTGTTCCATCGCTACCCCCCTATCTTCAGCGTCGGGGGATCCAGGGGGTGCAACCCTCCGGCGCGAGATGGAGGCGAAGATCCTACAATATGGGCGGCACGTCTGATCATCACACCTTCCCACACGCTTGTGCCGGGGGCGCTGCCCCCGGACCCCCGGGATGAAGATAGGGACGGGAAGGCATCTTTGATAATCCTAAAGAGGGATTCCCATCCTTTGCGGAGGGACTGGGGGGGCGGCCGAACCCAAAGCCCGGTGGTGCCAGAGTATTTATGAAGGCACATGGCAGAAGGGGCCTCATGCTCAGGACATGTGTCGTCTACGAGAGCAAATACGGGACGACGGCCGAGGTGGCCAGGGCGTTCGCCCTCGTCCTCGGGCCGTCCAGGATGAGCCGGCCTGAGGCGTTCTCAAAGGACCTGAAGTCTTCCGATCTCTTTGTGATCGGCACCCCAATCTACAACGGAGAGGTCGCCCCCACGGTCAGGCGGTTTGTCGAGACCAATGCCTCGTGGCTACAGGAAAAACCGGTCGCCCTCTTCTGCACCTGTGTCAAACTCCACAAGGGGCGGACGTACCTCACAGGACTGCGCGCCTTACTCGGCGAGGAGGTGCCGGCCGTCGCCTTCGGCGGGCGACTCAGGACCGCCGAACTCGACCGCGAGGATAGAAATGCCCTCACTTTTTATGCGAAGAGGACTGGGTTCGTCCTGCAGGACCGTGACCTCCTCGACATGAAAGCGGTGACCGCCTATGCCCTGGCCCTGCGCGAGAAACTAGAGTGCATCGACCAGATGCCTGAAGAGGACCTCAGGGCAAGGGCCGACCGGTTCCTCAGCACCCATTCTGAATGCGTGCTCGCCACCGGCCACGGTACGTCGGTGCGGGCCACGCCGGTCGACTATCTCTATGTCGAGGGGCGGGTCTATATCTACAGCGAGGGCGGGGCGAAGTTCGCGCACCTGGTCCAGAACCCCAGGGCCTCGGTCGCGGTCTACGACCCCCACACCTCCATGGAGGACGTGCGCGGCATGCAACTCATCGGCACCGCCGAGGTGATCAGGCCTGGCGAACCTGGCCATGAGGAGGCACTTGCCCTTCGCGGCCTCACCAGAGACACCCTCGCCACCTTCCCGGCAGACCTCAATGTGATCACGATCACCCCAGAGGAGACCGTCTACCTGGACACCTCTCTTCGAAATGAAGGATATGAGGCGCGGCAGGTCCTGCGAGAGCGGAAATTC
>JAQVHG010000321.1 GCA_028696365.1 Methanofollis sp. | reverse complement strand
TGATCAACGAGGTCCCAGCGCTGGTCTGCGGTGAGTCCCATCAGTCGCTCCCCCTGCATCCAGCGCAACCTGCGCACTTGCTCATACGAGTGGTCTCAGGCGACGAACCGTTTGCTCGTGTGACGATCCCGTCGATGTCGGCAGGTTGCGCTTTTCTGAGCATCCTGGCTAGATCCTTGATGCCCTCTCCAACCGTGGCTGAGGTCTGGACGACCGGGACACCCAGGAGGTTCTGGAGCCGGCGGGCGTCAACTTTGATCGATTTTGCACGGGCGGCGTCCATCATATTGAGGACGACGATCACCGGTGCACCTCGCTCGATCACTTCAAAGCCCAGGTACAGGCCACGTTCCAGGCGGGTGGCGTCGAGGACAAGGAGCACGACGGCTTTGGGGTATTTGTTCAGGATCTGGGCGGCCACTTCTTCGGCGGCGTCCCGTGGTTCAAGCGAGTAGGCGCCTGGCACGTCGATGATCTCGTAGGTCGTGCCGTCTTCGACGAGGGTGCCCTTCGTGAAGTCGACGGTCGTGCCTGGATAATTGGAGACGACGGCCTCCGACCCGGTGAGCCGATTGAAGAGGGCGCTCTTGCCGACGTTAGGGTTCCCGACCATCAGTACGGTGCGGGTGTTGGTGTGCTTTTTACTCATGGGTGTTTCGCTCCTGGAACGTATCTTTAAACTTCGACCACCACCAGGGCGGCGATCTCAAGGCCCATGGCGACCTCGACCCCTTCGGCGAGGACAACTGCCGGGCCTTTGATCGGTTGTTTTGTGATCATCTCCAAGTTTTTTCCTTTTCTGATGCCAAGGCAGTTTAAATCGTGGTGGGAACCAAGGAGTTCGACGATAACCCCGGTCTCGCCATATTCCATCTCTGTCACTTTTTTCTGCGTCATACAATCTCTCGACGTCTATTTGTGCTGCCATTCTCCTGCCGAGCACGATCTCACCGCCGCCGCTGTGGAGGACGACGGGACCGAATGTGCAGGAGACCATGGTGACAATACGGCCGACCTGCACCCCGCGGAGAGCGAGGTGCTGGTGGAGGCCGTCTCTACCGTGGATGTTGGTGATCCGCGCACGATCACCGGATTTGAGTTCAGTCAGCTGCATGCAAGCTGTTCCTCAGGAAAAGAATTGAATGTTCGATTGATATGAGGACTCCCCGAAAGATATTCGGGATTTTTGGCCATTCTGAAATTATTTCGGATTTTTGAAATTTTCCGAAATTAAGACAAGGTGAAAGGAATAGAATTTCAGGAATATTCTGTGAGATACATAAGGAAAATGGTCAATTGTTGAGCTCTTTAGAAATCCTCTTGATGGATCTCTCTGGCGGGGTGCGTGCCGCCCCCCGAACTCCCCGCCACACGATATGTCGAGGACGGCAACATCCCCGTCATGGTCATCTATTGTGTCTTCCCGATCCTCTCATGCTCCCTGAGATCCGGGGGTGGCGCCCCCGGTAAAAGGGATAGGAAGGCGAGGGACACACGTTTCCCCCACACAGTATGTGAGGGTTTCTACAAAGCCAATCGTTGGTGATAAATCGCCTGTTATACGCAGACCAAGTGGCATGCCTATGTCCTCAGCGTCTGTGGTGTCACTGGGGGCATGTCGTGGAGTCGCAGTTCCAGGGAGGTTAATCCATTTATGTAGTTATAACTAAAAATATATGGATATGGTAGAGGGCAGGGAACAGCACCAGGCATCGTCCGAGTGCGAGGATGGAAGGGCCAGGATACTGAACCTTCTAGAAGAGGAGACCTATGGACTTTCGATCTCTGATATATCCAGGAAGATTGATCTCAACCGCAACTCTGTCGCAAAGTATCTGAACATGCTCGTCGTCGCAGGCAAGGTTGAAATGCAGATTGTTGGGTCTGCTAGGGTCTACCGCCTCGCTCTGCGCCTCCCTGTCTCGGCCATTTTCCCCTTCCTCCCAGAAGCCGCTGTTTCGGTCGGGTCAGACCTCAGAGTCAGGCATGCCAACGCACTCTTCTGCGATCTTTTTTCTCTTGAGGAGGCCGCAGTCGCTGGGATGATGGTCTCGGAGACTCCCTGTGTGTTCCTCGACCTCCTGGCAGATTTTGGTCATCTTGAGGGAGTGGTTAGAGGAAGACGGGAAGGAAACCGTGCCTGGCATCCTCTTGAAGGGGAGTGCGGTAGATATCTTGTCTGGACCGTCCCGGCCGTCTTTGATGATGGCGACTATGGGGCGATTGCAGTCGTAAGGCTTGAGTGAGTTTTAGAGGGAAGTTCCTGGGTCCCTTCTCTTGCCTGAACATCTCCACACTTTTTTCAGAGCTACAAATGATCAAATCAAGAGTTCTGTAGAAATCTCTGTCTATTCCCTGCGCGATTGCGACTCCTCATGTTGGGTGTGCTCGAAAGCCTGACAGCGTCTCAAGGTCGTTATCACTCACACTCGAAGATCGGAGATATTCTTACGCTCCTTGTCATTCACACATCAAAAATTTCCGTCTTCTCGCCTCCCTTCGGTCACATCCTCTGAACCCTCTGGAGGAAGATAAGGCTAGGAAAGCGCAGAATCGCGAACATGAAGAGATGGGTGCTGTCTTCGACTCTCTCGTGTCATGGCACGCCCCCCGCCACAACACGATAGGTCGTGGATGGCGATCCCTCCGTCATGGACATCGATTTTGCCTTCCTGACCTTATCGTGGTCCCGAGGGTCCGGGGTCAGCGCCCCCGGCCAAAGAGGTAGGAAG
>JAQVHG010000038.1 GCA_028696365.1 Methanofollis sp. | reverse complement strand
ATGAGGGTGCGCCGGTCATAGGTTGGGGGATACGAGAGGAGCGAGACGGCATAACCCATCTCATGAAGAACCGCCGCAGCAAGGACGGCGTGGTCGGTGCTGTCCCCCTCCCCCTCGACCAGGGTCTCGACCGGGTATCTCAGGCCCTTCTTGTCGGTGGAATAGGTGAGGTTCTCAACAAAGGCGAGCACATTGGAGATGGTCTCGTAGTCGCCCCATCCTCGTTCCCGGCTTTTATCCAAAAAGAGATCGGCGATCGTATCGATTACGCCGTCATCGCCGTCGGTCACAACATACCTAGCCGTCCCCATGAGGTCCTCCGGGTTGGTGCTGGAGATGCTTGGATGTGGACGGTATGTGAATGCCTGATAGGTGGAGTTCTCGATGTACAGGTCAAGCGTCATATCCCAATCATGATAATTCCAGGAATAATTCATCTGGCCGGCGACCGGTCCGGTCGGTTGGGGGTCCATGCCAGGCAAGGGATCAGTGCCGTCGCCGATCCCCGTCCCTGGACCTGCAAGGGGGTCGAAGATCCCGGTGATCTTCAGGCCGGCCAGAACGCCGATGACCACGATCCCGATGAAAAGGGCGATGATCACGGCATTGAAGAACGACTCGTCGAGGTTGAGGTCGATGGTCACCGCCTCCTGAGTGGTATGAGGGCGGCGAGCAAGAGGGCATAGGCCGCGACCGGCAGGGGACCGGCAGACTGCGTGGGAGTGGTCGCCGGGACCGTGGTCTGGTAGGGGGTCGGCCACTCCTCGTCCTCCCATGAAGAGGTCGGGGTGGCGTCAAGATCCTCAGAGAGGGCCGGATCGTGCGCCGGTCTACTCACGGTACTGTCGCGCTGTGCACCCTCGCCAAGGAGTTCAAAGGAGAGGGTCTTTTTGTACCTGGCGTCCTTGCACTCAATGGTGATGAGGTACTGCCCTGGATACCAGGAGCTGGTCTCCACCTCGTCGAAGGTGAAGGGCCGCATCCCAGTCGAGCGGTCGAGTTTGGAGGAGGGGTAGGTGTAGACGGTCTCGGTCTTCATGGCGGTGTTGCCTTTGTGTCCATGGTCCAGGTCAAGACGGCTGATGGTGAGCGCAAGTCTGTCCCCGACCTCGACCTTGTCGGCGGCCTTGTCCTGGCAGGCAAGGTTGGTCGTCCCCTTCACCTCCAGTCTGTCCCCGACGACGACCTCGCCTGGCGGGGCGATCACGATCGAGGGTTCCTCGATGGTAAAGGTGTCCATGACATAGATGTCGTCGATCTTCGGGGAGTCCAGCGCCTCGGTCAGCGCCTTTGCGGCGGCCCTGGCCTCCAGCGATCCAACCGGCACCGAGGGGAGGGCATTGGTTGTGTCGACGATCTCGCTCATCCGCCCTCTGAAGTAGAGGTCGTTCTCAGGGATGAGGTCGAACTGGTTGTCGCGCCCAGGGTGCTGGTAGACAATATAATATTCTCCTGGTGTGAGGTCGTAGGTGAAGCCGCGTGCATAGTTGAAGCCGTACACCCCGGTGGGGATACCATTGCTCCCTCCTCCTGTTGAGGGCGTGGACGAGCCTGATGACGATGAAGATTTGTCAGGATAGATCGGGAATTTGGCATCAAAATCTGCGTACTTGAAATTGTCCCCAAAGATGTACCATTTGAGGTGGCCCTGGCGGAATATCGGCCCTTGAAGACCAGGGCTGCCGCGGGCATGCCACCATGAGTAGAGGTGGTCGCCCTGGGCAAAGGCCGAATCTGTGTATTCATGGAACCTTGCGTGGAGGGACGGTTCGTTCAGCGGGATCTCCCATGCAGGGGGGGCTTCGCCCATGAAACTCCCTTCATCGTCTGGAGCGCTGTTGAGGTACCCGATGGGATCGAAGTTGACATGGACGGTGTAGGTCTCTCCCTCGCACCCGGCCGCCGCATAGGAGTGGGTCCACCAGTCGTACATCCAGAGGTTTATGTAGGGGTCGTAGATGGTGGAGGTGAAGGTGGACGGGTCGCCGTCCACGACTTCACGCTGCGGGTCGGTGAGTGAGGCACCGTTTGGAGGGAGGTTTGGGCCGGTGACATAGAGATAAATCGGGATCTTGTTGTCGATGTTTTTGCAGGAGCCCTGGAGTTTTACGACGTCCCCAAGGGCATAGGAGTACTCACCGAACTGTGGTTCATCAAAGATCAAACCGACGAGCGAGCTCGACGGTGCGGTCACTGCAAAGTTGACCGAGACCGGGTACTCGGTGGTGTCGGGGTCTCGTGCCTGCACTGAGTATTCAGTGATAGGAGCCGTGCGTGGGATCTTAATGCGGAGGTCGACGGTGCCGTCCCACTCTGGATGGGCGATCACGGTGGAGTCAGAGATTTTGTGGTCCCATCCGCCTCCTGTAAAGATGGGGAAGTTTTCTCCATCTGGCAGTGAGACCTCGTACTGCGTGAACGGCACCCCATGCAGAGTGAGGGCGAGTTCTTTCCCGCGCTCGGTCTCGGTCTCGTCGAGTTCGAGCTGGAGCGAGTGGTCCTCAACGATGAAGGTATAGGGGCGTTCGTAGTCGATGTCGTTGAGGGTCATCCGAAAGATCATCGTGACCTCGCAGTCGCGGTCCACGGCGTTCTGGTCGGCGAAGGTGAAGGCATATCGGCGGTCCTCGCGCGCTGGATTTTCTGAGAGGGCTTCAAGAGAGAGAAGTTCACCGTCGAGGTTCACTACCTCACTGGTCCTGACATTGCCTTCGAGTTCGTATTCGTACCACGGGCCATTGAACTCGTTGACCGGGAGGGTGTTGTCTGGGAGGAAGAACTGGACGCCCATGGTGTAGGGGATCGTCTCAGGACGTGTGATGGCGGGCGAGGGCGGGACGTCGGTGTCATAGACCCTGACCTTGAGGTCGCCGAGGTACGCCCCGACGTCCTGGACCCAGCAGAACCGCCCGGTGTCTGGCTCGGTGAAGTTCCCGTCCTTTGCATAGAGGGGGTAGTACCTGGCATTGACCTTGATCCCGCGCGGGATGGAGGTCGCGATGTTGTCTGCGATCTGGATGGGGTCGGTGGGTTCTCCATCTTCTATCCGTACCATCTGTCTCAGTTCGCCCATCGAGGAGTCGGCGAAGGCCGAGAAGTCAACATATCTCTCGCCGAGAAAAACGGTGTCGCCGTTTTCGATCCCGGCGTTCGGGCCTTCAGGGGTAGCGATGCGCGCCGAGACCGCCGGGACGAGGGCGCCGGCGGCGATGATGAGTATACATAATACTACTGCATGCAGGTGATTGTTCATATTCTTGACACTCCAGGATCCTGATATTTTCTGGGGTTTTCAAAATATTTTGTTTTAGTTCTATTTATCTTGGATGCAATGCAACCATGCAATGCAACTCTGAATATCGTCTCTGCATTGAAAATAATCCCATATTATGGATTTTAGGAAGATTAATTAGGGGGTAACCTTATATTTTGATTTAACAAATATTCTGGATCTAAAAAAAGTAATTCTGAGTTGTATCTGAGGTAGATGAGTATGGACTCATATGAAGTATTACACAAAGAGGACGCCGAGGGGGGAAGACATTCCACCGAGGCGGTATCCCCGGTGGTGGGGGTGATGCTGATGCTCGTCGTGACCATCATCATCGCCGCCGTCGTCAGCGCCTCTGCCAGTGGGGTTGCAGACGAGACCGAGAAGGCACCGGTCTCGGTGATCGATGCGCATGTCGATATGCATTATGAAAACATGGGTATGGATACAAGCCCGAACATCAGGCTGAATATCCTCAGTGGAGATTCGCTCAAGACCAATGAACTGCAGATTATTACCTATTACACCATCCCCTCCACAAAGAGAATCGATGAGGAATACCGGGGCCAGGTGATCAAGCACACCATCGACGGCGGTCTTAAACCTGGGAGTGCACCATGGGATAGGGAGCTGAACCCGATCACCCACCCGCAGGTGAATGATGGCAGCATCCTCAAACTCAACGAAGTTGGTGAGGATAATATGGCGGCCTTCGGCGAGTTCATCTGGCGGCCTGGTCGTGTCGTGAAAGTATGGCCAGATACCGGAGCTATAAGCGACTTCTTTGGTTTTGATATTGAGGACGACGACTATGGATTTGGTGAAGGCTCTTTTGTGGAGGTCAACATCCTGCACAAACCAAGTGGCAAGATCATATTCAAGAAAGAACTTGAGGTGAAGGGATGAGGACGCTGAGAGAGGACCATTCTGCGGTCTCGCCGATCGTCGGGGTGATGCTGATGCTTGTCGTCACCGTCATCATCGCCGCAGTGGTCAGCGCCTATGCCGCAGGCATGGGCGAGCAGAACCCGAAGGCGCCGCAGGCCAACCTTGAGATGACGGTCATCACCACGCCAGGATGGCAGGGACTCCAGTTTGAGCATAAAGGGGGCGACGTGATCGACCTCAAGGATCTCAAGATCGGTTTCATGACCGGCGATACCCAGATGGAGATGGGATATTATGACAAACTCTCTGAGAAGTACAGGTCTCTGGATCAGAGTGTGAAGGACGGAACTTACCACTTCCAGAAGGTCGGTGCACCTCCGGCAGGAGGATGGAGCGGGCCTGACACCTACATCCGCCCAGGCGAGTCGTTCATGGTCTATGCCGATCAGCCAAAGACTCCATTTGGTTTCATGGGTTTCAAAGGCGAGAAGTCGAGTTGTGCCCTTTACTGGGAAAAAAAGAACACATACACGCTCTTTGACAAACAGACCGGGGCCGTGTACTCGACCGGGAAGATCATCCCGCCGGTCAATAAGGCGTGAGAGAAAAGAGGGATTGAAGTGATAAAAATACACTCAAACCAGGAAGAGGGTGTCTCCCCGGTCGTCGGGGTGATGCTGATGCTCGTCGTGACCATCATCATCGCCGCCGTCGTCAGCGCCTATGCAGGGCATATCGGCGGGAACACCGAAGTACCGCCGCAGGCCTCCATCGATGTGCAGATCACCACCTCTGGTGGCCCACAAGGCGACCAGATCGTGATGACCTTTGAGCATCTCAGCGGCGATCCGATCCCGACAGAGGACATGAAGATCCTGACCTTCTACAAATTGCCAAGCGGCGAGACGGTCGCCAGTGAGGTGACCGACGAAGACCCTGCAGTCAGGATCTTTTCAACCGAAGACGCCGTGAAACTGCCCTACCTCAATGACATCTCAAAAGGAGTGCCCGGCGAGAGTCCAAAGGTGGACTTTGGGAACTTCACCTTCCAGTCAGGCGACATCATGTCCAGCGGCACCACGATCGGCACCGGGGTCACAGAGGGCGGATTTATGAGTGGTGATGCAGGGATGATCGGGTGCGACCTGACCGACTCAGCCAATGGCTTTGAGCGGGGCAGTCCTGTCGAGGTCAAGATCGTCCATATCCCTAGTGATAAGGTAATCTTCAGCAAGGAAGTGATCGCGGTATGAGACCGACGAATGACTCGGCGGTCTCGCCGGTCGTCGGGGTGATGTTGATGCTTGTCGTGACGATCGTCATCGCCGCCGTCGTCAGCGCCTTTGCAGGCGGGATCTACTCTGACCAGAAGAAAGCTCCCCAGGCAGCGCTCTCATGCGAGTCGATGGTCGAATCGGTCCAGGACGAGGATAAGGCAAACGACGACCCCGATTATCCGAGCGGGTTTAAAGCAAACAATGGCCTCCTTTTCACGCACGAAGGCGGCGACCCGTTCTCCATCCATGAGATCCAGGTCCAGATCCAGAGCAAGGACAAAAAGACCACCATCGACTCTGCCATGATCTTCAAGAGCGGTCAGAGTTGTGCCGATACGTCAAAAATGAGGTTCCGCAAGGTGGACGGCACCAGTATGCCCACCTATACCTACAAGTACGCCGGCGATTCCGGGGATATCATCAAGCCGGGCGATAAATTTGCGATCATCGCCGACGGGTGTTATGACAATTCAGAGACCGCCTCTGAGCCACGGGGCATGTTTATCACCTGGCAACCAGAGGGTGCCGAAGGACGGTTTGAGGCCCAGCTTGGGACAAAGATCGAGTACGAGATCGTCGACAAGGCGAGCGGGAAGGGGATTCAGAAGGGCTCGTGTGTTCTGTACTGAATGATTTTTCCACTCCATTTTTCCCCCACCCATTTTGTTGCTTTCGTGCATTGCAGTTTCAGGATTTCAGATTCTGTGAACGCCAGTGTGAGATGAACGGGGAGGACGAGACTATGGATGGGCAGGAGATCATAGAGTGGGTTCTGTGAGAATTATTCTTTCAATTGTTCGGACTGTTTGCCACCCTCCTCTAATCTGTATCATGAGATGATCGATAGGTTTGAAGATCACGATCCCCTCCAATGCAGAAATTTCTCAGGGTCGCGGTTCAGAAGAGAGATGCATCAGGCGCGGCAATCGCATCGTGATCAATTTCGGACACAAAAAAAAATAAAAAAAATATTCTGTAGAAATGATCCTCTGAGAATTTTATTGCGATTGCTCGGCTCTGTAGAACCCCTCCCCTCTTGTGTGGAGGAGAGGTGTGTCACCCGCCTTCCCACCTCTTTGGCCGGGGGCTCTGCCCCCGGACCCCCGGGAGCACGATAGAGTCAGGAAGGCACCATCGATGACCATCAAGAGGGGGCTGCCGTCCTCGACCTATCGTGCCGCGGGGGGTCTGGGGGGCGGCCAAGCCCCCCGCTAGAGAGAACTGTCCAGAGAGTTTCTACAAAGCCGAAAAAAAGAAAACCACGAAGAAAAGAAGTGAAGTCATGGACATTAAAGAGAAAATGATACCAAAAAAGCAGGGATACTGCTTTAGCAGCGTAGATGCCTGCCAAGATCTTGTAATCTCAATGGGAGTATGTTCTGGTAAAATCTATGAATTTTTTTGCGTCCGAAAAACAGAAGAATGTGTGAAACGAGGGGAGTGCCCAATAAGAGCCCCTGAAGAGAATCTCTTCCCCGACGATTGAGGCAGAGGTAGGACCATGGAAACCAAAGAGAAAATGATACCAAAAAGGCAGGACTATTGCTGTGGTAGTGTGGATGCCTGCCCGGACCTTGTGATTTCGAAAGGGGTTTATTCTGGTGAAATTTTCGAGTTTTGCTGTGTCAGAAAAACAGAAGAATGTGTGAAACGAGGAAACTGCCCCATAAGAAACCCCGAAGAGAATCTCTTCCCCGACGATTGAGGCAGAGGTGGAACCATGGAATTCAAAGAGAAAATGATACCAAAAATACAAGGGTATAGTTGTGGCAACGCCGATGCCTGCCCCGACCTTGTGATTTCGATCGGGGTATATTCAGGTGAGATTTTTGAGTTCTCGTGTGCCCGAAAAACAGAAGAATGTGTGAAACGAGGAAACTGCCCCATAAGAAACCCCGAAGAGAATCTCTTCCCCGACGATTGAGGCAGAGGTGGAACCATGGAAACCAAAGAGAAAATGATACCGGAAAAGCAAGGATATTGCTGTGGCAATGTGGATGCCTGCCCGGACCTTGTGATTTCGATAGGGGTTTATTCTGGTGAGATATTCGAGTTTTCCTGTGTCAGAAAAACGGAAGAATGTGTGAAACGAGGAGAATGTCCCATAAAAAACCATGAAGAAAACTTCCCTCTCTATGATTGATGCAGAAATTCATCTTTATTGGGCTCTGTAGAAATCCTCCTGATCCCTCTCGGTGGCGGGGGGTTGCACTTCCCTGTCCTCCCGCCGCACGAAAAGGTCGAGGACGGCAACAACACTCTCGTCATGGTCATTGATTCTGCCTTCCCGACCCTATCTTCATCCCGGGGGCCCGGGGGCAGGGCCTCCAGCCAAAGAGATAGGAAGGTGGGTGGCACACCTCTCACCCACACAAGAGGTGAGGGTTTCTACAGAGCCATCCTCTGAGAATTTTATTGCGATTGCTCCAACCATTTGTCACCGTCGTGAGAGAAGGGAGATGAGTGATACTATGGTATAGGGAAGTACACTCTCACCCTCTCGCCGGGGGTTGCACCCCCGGACCCCTGCCAGGGCGATTGGTCGAGGGTCAAAGATCAGTAGGTTCCGCGAGAGTTTTCTTTTATTGCTCCGACCGCCTGCCGTCCTCCTCTGATCCTCATCATGAGGAGATCGATAGGTTTGAAGATCACGATCCTCTCCAATACAGAAAATTCTCAGACTCGCGATTTAGAAGAGGGAGATCTCAGGCGCAGCAGTCACGTCGTGATCAATTCCAGACAAAAAATGAAAATAAAAAATTTTTCAGTTCTGTAAAAATCTTCTTGATAGTTCTTCTGTGGTGGGGGACAGATGTGAAAATTAAAGATTTTCTCAAACTTTTTACCGCTCGCATCTCCGCGATGGCGATAGACCGAGGATTGTAGACCGGTGGATCCCGCGAGAGTTTTTTTATTGTTCCGACCGCCTGCCGACCTCGACTAATCCTCATCATGAGGGGACCAGAGAAGACAATTGGAGGTGGTGTAGGGGAGTATACTGCTCGTCTCTCACCGGGGGACGAGTGCCCCCGGACCCCCGCCAGGGCGATTAGTCGAGGGTCGCAGAGATGAGGATCCGGTGCTATCAATATAATCGACTGCCTGCCGTCCTTGACATATCTTCATCATGAGGTGGTTCATGGACCAGAGGCCCATGAGCCCCGTCATGGGGCGATCAGAGAGAAAGATAGATCTGAGCGGGGCCAGGCTATTCCCGAATCCCCAGGATGACGATTGGGTCGGGAAGACACAATAGGCACAAACACAGGATGAGGGGGGGGGTCGCCGTCCTTGACCTCTTGTGTAATTGGAGTGCGAGCGGCGAGCGCCAGCGAACTTAAAGATGATCTCTGACCTTCAAGCAGTCGAGAAGAGTGGAGATCGTCGACCGTCACGTCCCTCACCACAGAGTGTTATCAAGATGATTTCTACAAAACAAAAAAAAGAGAAAAAAATCGGCTCTGTAAAAATCCTCTTAATCTTAATAAATCTCTCTGGCGGGGGGCTTGCCGCCCCCCGAACCCCCCGCGACACGAGAGGGTCGAGGACGGCAGCATTCTCGTCACAGTTGTCCATGATGCCTTCCCTGCCCCATCTTCATCCCGGGGGTCCGGGGGCAGAGCCCCCGGCCAAAGAGGGGGGAAAGCGGATGACACACCTCTCCCCACGATAAGTGAGGGTTTCTACAATTCCAAAAATTCAAGCCTTCGCGGTGAAGGCGAGGATCCGCCAGCCGCGCTCGTCGAGGAGTTCGAGCTGGTGGTCGCCCTCGATGGCATAGCCCTTCACCGTGGCGAGGAGGTCGAGGTAGGTGCGCTCCTGGTCCATGATCCCTTCGGGCTCTTCGCAGTACATCTTCGTGGACCCGACCTGACCGATCTCCATCGAGGAGTCGGAGTCAGAGTTAGTGAGGTTGTACGGGGCGAAGTAGCGGTTGCACCCGGCAGAGCCGGTGAGGTTCCCGTTCTCGCCAAAGACCGCAGTGACCTCGGTCCCTTCAATGACCGGCATCACGATGTCGTCGAGGTGGTAGGCGTCAAGCACCCAGGTGGTGCCGACAAGGGGCAGGGCTTCGGGGGCCTGCGCCTTTGCGAAGTCCAGGACAACGGTGCCGTTCTCGTCCATGAGAGAGAGACGGTCGCCCTCGATCGCAAGGGATGCCGTCGTGTTGAGG
The DNA here is from genome assembly GCA_028696365.1 of Methanofollis sp. GTDB lineage: Archaea > Halobacteriota > Methanomicrobia > Methanomicrobiales > Methanofollaceae > Methanofollis. The sequence goes on along the minus strand of JAQVHG010000038.1, from coordinate 2,064 downwards.
AGTGCGAGATAGGTGCGCTCCTGCTCGGCGATGTCTTCGTTCATGCAGGCCATCAGGGTCGTTCCTGCGGGGCCGATGGACATCTCGGTACCGTTCACCTCGTACGAGGCGAAGTAGCGGTTGCATCCGGCAGACCCGGCGACCGTACCTTCGTCGTCGAAGACCGCGGTGACTTCGGTGCCGGCGATGACCGAGACGATCGCATCGCCGTCATGGTACCACTGGAGTCCCCACTCGGTCCCGACGAGCGGTTCGGGTTCGGGCGGCACATGCGTCTTGAAGACCAGGACGGCCGTACCGTTCTCGTCGAAGAAGGTCATGCTCTCGTCTTCGACCTTAAGAGACCTCACCGTGTCGAGGAGCCCGAGGTATGCGCTCTCCTGCTCCATCACGCCCTCTCCAGGGCAGTACATCAGCGTCGAGGCTGTGGGGCCGAAGGTGATCCCTGCGGTCTTGTTCAGCGTGTAGGTGGTGGAGTACGAGTTGCACCCGGCAGAACCCGAGGCCGTGGTATTCTCACCGAAGACAAGGGTGACCGGCGTGTCGGCCAAGACGTCTTTCATCGACCCGTTCTGGGCGTACGATACCAGATCCCAGGAGGTGCCGTTCAGGTCGATCCCCCACTCAGTCTTATTGTCTGTCCCGTCAGGCGCCTGCCCCGTGCATCCCGCGGCAAGGAGGCAGGCGGCGAGGACGACGGCTACACCCAGCAGGGGGAGGGTGCGCCGTGTCGTCTGCTTCATGGGTCGCATGCATAAGAATGGGGAGCGGGTGGTGATATAGGATCCCTTGAGTGCGAAAAAATTCGCAGTTATGCGGACGTAAAATCTGGATCAAGTGGCGAATAATGGTTCTATAGAAATACTCGAGGTGACCCTCCACCAGGGGGCGTGCCCGCCCCCGGCACGGTGGTGTGGGAAGGCATGAAAGCATGGTTGGGCAACGAAGAGAGGGGGAGATCTCCACCACATTCAGTGCCCTCTTCTGAGAAGGGGGAGGACTGGAGAGTTTTGGGATGACCTCGATATATTGGATCTCACCCGGTTCCCCCATGACAGATACACAGAGGAGAGATCCTATTTCTGAACGACTCGCCCTTTACCTATCTTGCCCTATCTTCGTCCTGGGGTCTGGAGGCAGAGCCCCCGGCACGAGGGTGTGGGAAGGCATGATGATCAGACGTGCCGCCCTCAATCGCAGAAGAATGTTCGCATCACCTGTCAGGGGGAGAGGAGAAGGATCAGAGATCCTTCCACATGCCTGATTCTACAAAGCCCAAATGAGAATTATTTGGAGTCGCCGTCCCGCATGAAGTACAACCTTGCGGCATTGGCCACCACATAGACCGAACTGTTATGATGGAAGATGGCGGCCAGGACCGGAGTGAGGAAGCCGGCGGTCGCAAAGGCGAGGCCGACGGTGTTGAATCCCACCGCCCAGGTGTAATTCTGTGTGATCACCCGTTTCATCGCCCTGCCCGCGGCCAGGACCTTCGGGACCGCAGCAGGGTCGTCGCCCAGGACCACGACCTCGGCCGAGCGCACGACCAAACCTGGGTTGCGGTGGCCGCCGATCGCGATCCCCACGTCCGCCGCCGCGAGGGCTGGGGCGTCGTTGGTCCCGTCGCCTACCATAACCACGCGCCCGCCGTCCTGGAACTTCTTCACCAGGGCGGTCTTGTCCTCAGGCCGGCACCCGGCATGGTACTCGTCGGCACCGATCGCGGCGGCGACCCGTTGCGCCTCTCCCTCTTCTTGGTCGCCGGTGGCAAGCACGACGCGGCTGATCCCGCACGCCCGCACGGAGTCGGCAAACCCGTCCACGGTCTCTGGGAGGGCGTCTCTGATCACAAAGACTCCCTGCGGTTCGTCTTCGACGGCAAGCCAGATCGCCCGGCCCTCATACTGCACAGGGGGCAGGGTGACGCCCGCCGCCTGGATCGTCTCGCCGCTCCCGACAAAGACCGACTGCCCATCGATGATCGCCCGCACGCCCTGACCTGGGAGTTCTTCGCTCTCGGTCACCTCAGGCAGGGCGCCGGTCCCCTGCGATGCTGCATAGCCC